>DATNQJ010000303.1:0-17249 GCA_036704085.1 Stenomitos sp. | reverse complement strand
CCTCGGCGGCGGTGCTAATAATTGAACTGTCGATGATTGGGGATGATCCATGGCGGTCGCGGAACAGGCCCTAGAGCTGCGAAAGTTCGTTTCCCCCGAATTCGTGCTGGGACTCAAGGCGCGGACGTTGGCCGGGCGCTATGCCCATAACCTCGGCGGATCGAAGCTCTTGATCGTCTCGGACCCGGGAGTGGCCGCCGCCGGTTGGTGCGAGGCGGTGCTCGAAAGCCTGGAGGCCCAAGGGCTACCCTATTGCCTGTTCAATGACGTGCGCCCAAACCCGAGCGCCGAGCAGGTGCACGAAGGGGCCGAGTATTTCCGTGAGCAGGGCTGCAACCTTTTGCTGGCCGTCGGCGGGGGCAGCCCCATCGATTGTGCCAAGGGGATCGGCATCGTCTCGGCCAACGGGGGGGATGTCCTCGACTACGTCGGTGTGGACGAGGTCCCAGCGCCCTGCCCTCCCTTGATCTGCGTCCCCACGACGGGATCCGCGGCCGATGTCTCGCAATTCTGCATCCTCAGTGACAATGCGAGCCGCACCAAGGTCGCGATCCTGAGCAAGGCCCTCGTCCCGGATGTCTCCTTGATCGATCCGGAGACCATGACCACCCTGCCGGCGGAGATGACCGCGCATACCGCCTTCGATGCCCTGACCCATGCGATCGAGGCCTACCTCTCCAACGCCAGCTCCCCCATCACCGACATGTTCGCCCTCGAGGCCATCCGCCTGATCACGACCTACCTGCCGGCATCCCTGGCCGATCCCACCAACCTCGACCTGCGCCACCAGCTCATGCTCGGGAGCCTGGATGCCGGGATGGCCTTCTCGAACGCGGGGTTGGGCATCGTGCATGCCATGGCGCACAGCCTCGGCGGCTGGCTCGACTTGCCGCACGGGATGTGCATTTCCATGCTGCTGGACGTCGGGATCGCCTACAACTTCCCGGCCGTCCCGGAACGCTGCCTCGCGATCGCCGAAGCCATGCGGCTGCCCGTGCGGGCCGTGGACTCCCGCTACGGGCTCTCCGCCCTGCGCGCCGAAATCGATCGCTTGCGCAACGTGGCGGGCATCCAGAAGACGTTGCACCAAGCGGGGATCCGACGGGGAGATATCCCTGCCCTCGCCCAGAACGCCATGGACGATGCATGTATGGCCACCAATCCGCGCTGGCCGACCCCGCACGACATCGAGACGCTATATGAGCAAGCCTTCTAACCGGGCGCGAGATTGGAAGGCCCAGCGCGACAAGATCATCGGGCTGGGGGAGACGTCCATTCGCAAGAGCTACTATCCGGCGCTCCAGGAGCGACTGGAGGAGCTGCGGGAAAACCAGCGCTTCCTGTCGACCCTGATGAACAACCTGCCCGGCATGGTCTATCGCTGTCGCGATGACGCCGAGCGCACGCTGGAGTTCGTCAGCGACGGCTGCCTCCAGCTGACGGGATTCCAGCCCCTGGAGCTGGTCGGCAATCATCCGGCCGCTTTCGGGCACTTGATTCTTCCGGACGATCGCGAGCGGGCCCGGACCCAGATCCTGCGCGCCGTAGCGGAGCGGCGCCCCTACCACATCACCTACCGAATCCAGACCCGTCAGGGCCACATCAAGTGGGTGGCGGACAACGGCCAGATGATCTCGGTCACCGATGGGGAGTCGCAGGTGCTGGAGGGCGTCGTCGCCGACGTGACGGAGCTGAAACAGGCCCAAGAGGAGCTCTACCGGCGAACGATCGAGTTGCAGCAGGCACAGGAGCTCGAGCGCCTCAAGAGCGCGTTCGTCAACGCCGTGTCGCACGACCTGCGCACGCCGCTGACCTCGATCATCGGCTACGCCGAGTTCCTGGAGGACGAGATCGGCGGCTCGCTCAGCGGCAAGCAACTCGAGTTCGTCTGCCAGATCGAGAAGAACTGCGTGCGGCTGGAGAACCTCCTGAACGACCTCCTGGATTACGCGCGCGTCGAGGCGGGGACGTTCCGGCTGCACTGCGAGGAGGCGGACCTGGCCGGCAAGATCCGCGACATCGTCAGCAGCTTCCAGCCACAGGCGGCCACCGCGCGCCTCGACCTGCAGTTGCAGCTACCCCGCGAACCGCTGGTGAGCGAGCTGGACCCCATGCGGATCGGACAGGTGCTCGCCAACCTACTGAGCAATGCCGTCAAGTTCACCGCCCCAGGCGGCGTCATCCGGGTGCGCGCCTGTCGGGAGGGGGACCACCTACGGTGCGAGGTCGAGGACACGGGCGAGGGAATCGCGGAGGCGGACTTCCCGAAGCTCTTCCAGCGCTTCAGCCAGCTCTCGAGCGGCGCCCGCAAGAAGGGCGGGACCGGCCTCGGCTTGAACATCAGCAAGGCCATCATTGAGGCGCATGGCGGGACCATCGGCGTCCAGAGTCAGCTCGGCAAGGGGAGCACGTTCTGGTTTACCCTGCCCCTCCGGCCCCAGCCGGGCTGACCCCCACCGGGGCACTGAAGAGGCCGGGCCCCGGGGAGCGGGGCACCCGGTCCGGAAGGAGCAACCATGGCACGGGTGGCGATCATCGACGGCTTTCAGACCATGGGGAAGATGCTGGCCTCGGTGCTGCGGGAGGGCGGGCACGAGGTCCTGACCGAGGTCATCCCCGTCGATTTCGAACGGATCCTGCACTTTGGCCCGCAGGTCATCGTCGTGTCCCTCTACCGCATGAACAAGGCCTTCGATCGGCCCATCGAGAGTGCCGAGCGGGATGTCCTGGGCTTCATCCCCTTGATCAGCCTGGACCAGTATCCGGCCCTCAATGCCTACGTGCCCGTCACCCTGCTGGGGACCGGCCTGCACGAGCGCGACATCCCCGAAAACGTCGACTACGACCTCTTCCTGTCCCTTCCGAAGGACATCGAGATCTTCCGGGCGAAGGTGGAGGAGCTGGCGAGCAAGGCCAAGGGCCGCCGCCGCCGGATCAGCCGCTATGCCTGTCCGCATTGCGGCAGCCGGCTCACCTACACGTCCAGCCCGGACGACCTGTTCTGCCCCCGCTGCCAGACGGTCGTGGCCATCCTGGACGACACGACCTGCATGTACGTGCGAGCCGACGTGCCGGAGCGCTCCATCCCTTGCCGGGTCGAACAGCTCCTGCCGCCCGCCGCCGAGCCTCGGGAGCCTAATCAAAAATCCATCGAACCTTAACGTCATTTCTCCCTCCGTTCCGGCGATACCTCTCTCAGGAGGGGAGCATGCGAATTCGTGCCTTGCTGATAGGGATGCTGGCGGCCGGGGTGACGGCCTCGACGTCGGGCTGCGTGGTGGCCGAGTCGGCCTTCATTACGATGCATACCTATCACGGGGGAGCCGTCGGGAGCGAGCCGGGCGAGATCCGCGCCAAGGCCCCCAAGCAGACCGAGCCACAGCGGGGTCCCCTCGACGTGCCGGCCGAGGCGCCCACCCCGCCCTAACGCTTTCAACGCAGCAGCGGCCCGCCATCGGCGGGCCGCTGCTGCGTTCACTGGGGGGTCAAGCGACCCATTCCCCGCGCCCGCCCTCCTCGCGCTCGGGCCGGCGGCCGTGCAGGACGGCGAAGACGTCCTGCTCGTAGAGCACCTCGTGGTCCAATAAGCCCTTGGCCAGGCGCTCAAGGTCGCTCCGGCGCTCCACGAGCACCTCGCGGGCCTGCTCGTAGGCCTCCTCGAGCAGGGTCTCGACCGCCCGATCCAGCCGCTGGCGGGTGCCCTCGGAGATCGTGAGCTCCTTGTAGTTGGTGGGCGAGTCGTTGAGCATCCCGAGCTCCCAGACCAGGAGCTCCGCGATCTTGGTGGCCCGCTTGATGTCCGAGTGGGCGCCGCTCGTCACCTGGCCGAAGACCATCTCCTCGGCGACCCGGCCGCCCATGAGGACCGCAAGCTCCGCCAGGTACTCCTCCTTGGTGACCAGGTACTTGTCCTCCAGGTCCACCGACCAGGTGTAGCCCAGGGCATGGCGACCGGTGGGGATGATCGAGACCTTGTGCAAGCGCTTGTGGGGCTGGGTCGTGAGGTTGACCAGCGCATGGCCCGCCTCGTGGTAGGCCACCACCTGCCGCTCGTGCGTGTTGAGCACCCGCGAGGTGTTCTCGAGGCCGATGCCCAGCCGCTCCATCGCCCGGCTGAAGTCCTCGTGCCGGACCTGCTGGCGGTGCTCGCGCACCGCGAGGATGGAGGCCTCGTTGACGATGGAGGCGATGTCCGCGCCGCTCATGTTGGTGGCCGCCCGGGCGAGGGCCTTGAGGTCCACCGAGCGATCGAGCTTGACCTTGCCCGCGTAGTGCTTGAGCAGGGCCTCACGACCCTTGACGTCGGGCAGGCCCACGTGGATCTTGCGGTCGAAGCGGCCGGGTCGCAACAGGGCCGCATCCAGGCTCTCCTCGAGGTTGGTGGCGCCGATGGTGATGACGTTGCCGCCCCGCCCGAAGCCGTCCAGCTCCACCAGGAACTGGTTGAGGGTGTTGTTGCCCTCCTGGCCGCCGAACTGGTTCATGCTGCGCGATCGCCCCAACGCATCGATCTCGTCGATGAAGACGATGGCCGCGGGGTGCTTGCGGGCCTTCTGGTAGAGCTTGCGGATGCGGCTCGCGCCCACGCCCACGAAGACCTCGACGAAGTCCGCGCCGGACAGGGAGTAGAAGGGGACGCCCGCCTCGTTGGCGATCGCCTTGGCGAGCAAGGTCTTGCCCGTGCCGGGCGGTCCGACCAAGAGGATGCCCTTCGGGATCTTGGCGCCGATGCGCTCGAACTCGCTCGCGTTCTTGAGGAAGTCCACCACCTCCTGGGCTTCGCGCTTGGCCTCGTCGATGCCGAGCACGTCGCCGAAGCGGAGCTCCGGGTTCGCCTCGCGGGCGGGATCGAACCGGGCCTTGTTGAACATGCCGCCCATCACCCGGGCGTAGACCAGGCAGAACACGACGGCGTAGACGACGATCATGACGAAGGTGAGGGCGAGCTGGGCGAGCATCTCGAGCATGGGCACCTCCCGCTGGAACCGAGCGACCAGGGAATCGTAGCATCGCGGCGCGCCGCGCCCTTGCCCGGATTCCACGAAAGCCTTCGCCGATTCGACCAAGACCCGCGGAACGGCCTCACGCGAGAATTGGGTATAAAGAGCGTCTGACGACCCGCGTCCCGAGAGCCGCTCGGCGGCTTCGGGTCGAGCGGGGTCGGAGGCTCGGGGAAGGTCCAATGGCGGGCCAACGCCGCGAAGGGAGCGGAGGGGATGGGAGAAGGGGCGCTACGTTCCAATCGACTGTTCGATAGCCAGATCGACCTGCACGATCGCCAGCACTTCGAGATCGCGTTCAACTACGACGTGAGCCCGGCGGCGACCGGGCCGGACGGTCGCGCCTACTTCAAGGTGGATGCCTTCTACTTCCTGCCCACCAACCTCGGCGTCTCGGCCATGAGCTACGGCAAGGACGACTTCTTCAAGGACGTCCTGAGCTACCTGCGCTTCAAGACCCCCAACCTCAGCAGCCACACGCTCGCCGATCCGCTCAGCTCCCTGAGCCCCCTCAACATCCTGAGCTTCAACCTCAAGCAGCTGGTCGACCAGCCCGAGATCGACGCGCGCCTCGAGCGATCCAGCATCAACGAGGCCAAGCTCCTGGGCGCCATCCTCATCGCCAACTGGCGCGATCTGCGCAAGCAGGCCCGCGAGCTGGGACAGGCCCTCGGTCGACGCCCGGTGGGCTCGCAGTCGGCCGGTGAGCTCTTGAGCGACATCGCCAACCGCCTGGAGGCCGAGCATGAGGTCCTCCTGAAGTACCGCGCCCTGCGGCGCGCCTACGCCGACAACCAGGCGTGCCTCTCCCAGCAGCTGCTCGATGCGCTCAGGCTGGTGGACGAGTACCTGACCTATCGCTTCGACGAGAACCTCGCCAAGATCCACGAGTCGTTCCTCGGCGTCGAGCATGCCGCCTTGATCCGGTTCGACGAGCGGCTGCGCTGGCTGGGCATGGCCGAGGCCGAGTACCGGCGTGACGAGGGCTTCATCCATCTCTCGAGCGACACTCCAGACGCCCTGGAGCTGTACACGTACCGCACCGGCGCCCTCAAGAAGTACCTGGCGCAGGTGCTCTACCTCAACATCCGCACCGTGCGCGAGGTGCATCGCTTCCGCGGGATCGTGGCGGCGTTCGGCGCGGCGCTCGCGGCCTTCTGGAGCACGCTCGGCGACCGCAACGTGAACGTCCGCCTGCATGGGGTCTCCACGAGCGTCCTCATCCTCACCATCGTGCTCGTCTACGTGCTCAAGGACCGCATCAAGGAGTTCTTCAAGGACTACCTGGCGAGCCAGGTGCAGCGGCTCTTGCCCGACCAGCGGCTGACCATCATCGACCCGATGACCCAGCGGCCCATCGGCACGTGTCGCCAGACGGTCCGCTACGAGGCCAAGCGCAAGCTGCCGGAGGACATCCGGCGCATCCGCGAGCTCAACCACAGCATCGACCTGGACGAGGGGCGCGAGGAGGAGGTCCTTTCCTACCGGCACTCCGTGAAGCTGGAGGCCAAGACGATCCATGCGACTCACGTGCGCCGGATGCACGTCAAGCACATCCTGCGCTACTCGGTGGCGAGCCTGCTCAAGCGCCTCTCGGATCCGCACGTCAAGGTCTCGCGCTTCAACGAGCGCTCGGGCCGCTTCGAGGTGATGCTCGCGCCCAAGGTCTACCACGTCAACGTGATCTTCCGCGTGACGAAGGTGGGGCCCGACGGCCGTCCCGAGGAGCCCGTCTACCACCGGGTGCGGGTGGTGCTCAACAAGGACGGCATCGAGCGGGTCGAGCCGGTCGTCCAGAACAAGCGCCTCTGGGAGCTCGATCACCTCGCGGATGGTCTGTTGCCCCACGAGCCCGCCTCGCTGCATGTCACCGAGGCCGAGGATCTGTCCCCGAGCTAGTGAGCCGGCTCCTCTGGTATGATTGAACTCCCCTGGAGTTAGTAGAGGAGCCTATGTCGAAGTACGATCCCGCCCTGATCGAGCCCAAGTGGCAAGCCTATTGGGACGCCCACAAGACCTTCAAGACGACCGAGGACCGCACCAAGCCCAAGTACTACGTCCTCGACATGTTCCCGTACCCATCGGGAGCGGGCCTGCACGTGGGCCATCCCGAGGGCTACACGGCCACCGACATCGTGTCGCGCTACAAGCGCATGAAGGGCTTCAACGTCCTGCACCCGATGGGCTGGGACGCGTTCGGCCTGCCCGCCGAGCAGCACGCACTCGACACCGGCGAGCACCCGCGCGAGATCACCAAGCGCAACATCGCCAACTTCAAGCGCCAGATCAAGAGCCTCGGCTTCTCCTACGACTGGGATCGCGAGCTCAGCACCACCGACACGGACTACTACAAGTGGACGCAGTGGATCTTCCTGCAGCTCTACAAGAAGGGGCTCGCCTACGTCGCCGAGGTGCCCGTCAACTGGTGCCCGGCCCTGGGGACGGTGCTCGCCAACGAAGAGGTCATCGACGGCAAGAGTGAGCGCGGCGGCCACCCGGTCATCCGCAAGCCCATGAAGCAGTGGATGCTCAAGATCACGGCCTACGCCGATCGCCTCCTCGAGGACCTCGCCGAGCTCGACTGGCCCGAGAGCGTGCTCGAGATGCAGCGCAACTGGATCGGCCGCTCCGAGGGCGCCGAGATCGAGTTCCGGGTCGAGGGCAGCGAGGAGTCGTTCAGCGTCTTCACCAGCCGCCCGGACACCCTGTTCGGCGCCACCTACTGCGTGCTCGCCCCCGAGCACCCCCTGGTCGCGACGATCACGACCGCCGGGCAGTTCGACGCTGTTGCGGCCTACCAGGAGCAGGCCGCGCGCAAGAGCGACCTCGAGCGCACGGACCTCGCCAAGGAGAAGACCGGCGCCTTCACCGGCGCCTACGCCGTGAACCCCGCCAACGGCGAGCGGGTGCCCGTCTGGATCGCGGACTACGTCCTGGCTACCTACGGCACCGGCGCCATCATGGCCGTGCCCGCGCACGACCAGCGCGACTGGGAGTTCGCCAAGGCCATGGGCCTGCCCATCCTCCAGGTCATCGGAGGCGGCGACATCACCGAGGCCGCCTTCGCCGGCGAGGGCCCGCACGTCAACTCGGGCTTCCTGGACGGGCTCGGCGTCGAAGACGCCAAGAGCAAGATGATCGCCTGGCTTACGGAGCGGGGCGTCGGCTGCAAGAAGGTCAACTACCGCCTGCGCGACTGGCTCTTCAGCCGCCAGCGCTACTGGGGCGAGCCCATCCCCGTGGTGCACCACATCGACGGGCGCGTCGAGCCCCTCTCCGAGGACGACCTGCCCCTCCTCTTGCCCGACCTCGAGGAGATCCGTCCTTCGGGCACCGGCGAGAGCCCGCTCGCGAACGCCCATGACTGGGTGAACATCACGCTGCCCTCGGGCGAGGTGGTGCGCCGCGAGACCAACACCATGCCCCAGTGGGCCGGCTCGTGCTGGTACTACCTGCGGTTCATGGATGCCCGCAACCCGGACGAGCTCGTCAGCAAGGAGCACGAGCAGTACTGGGGCCCGGTGGACCTCTACATCGGCGGCGCCGAGCACGCGGTCCTGCACCTCCTGTACGCGCGCTTCTGGCACAAGGTCCTCTACGACCTGGGCGTCGTCTCGACCAAGGAGCCCTTCAAGAAGCTCTTCAACCAGGGCATGATCCTGGGCGAGAACAACGAGAAGATGTCCAAGAGCCGCGGCAACGTCATCAACCCGGATGACGTCGTCACCAAGTACGGCGCGGACACCCTGCGCCTCTACGAGATGTTCATGGGCCCCCTCGAGGCCGCCAAGCCCTGGAACATGTCGAACGTCGAGGGCGTCTACCGCTTCTTGAACCGCGTCTGGCGCCTGGTCGTCTCCCCGGAGGACACGCTCAACCCGGCCATCCAGGACGTTCCGGCGACCTCGGCTGCGGACCTCAACCGCAGCCTGCACAAGACCATCAAGAAGGTGGGCGGCGACATCGAGGGCCTGCGCCTCAACACGGCCATCAGCGCCCTGATGATGCTCGTCAACGACGCCTACAAGGCCGAGGTGCTGCCCAAGTCCATCGTCGAGTCCCTGGTCCTGTTGGTCGCGCCCTTCGCGCCGCACCTGTCCGAGGAGCTGTGGAGCCGGCTCGGCCACGCCGAGACCCTGGCCTACGCGCCCTGGCCCGAGTACGACGAGGCCATGACCGTGGAGAACGAGGTCGAGCTCGCCATCCAGATCAACGGTAAGATCCGCGGCAAGGTCGTCGTGGCGGCCGACGCCGCCCAGGACGCCGTGCTCGCCAAGGCCAAGGAGACCGAGGGCGTGAAGGATCAGCTCGAGGGCAAGACCATCGTCAAGGAGATCGTCGTGCCGGGCCGCCTCGTGAACCTGGTGGTCAAGTAACCCGACCTCCGCCATCTCCTCCCCCGGGAAGCGAAAGCTTCCCGGTTTTTTATGCGCGCACGTCGCTGGGCTCCTCGGTTGTCAGCGGTTGAAAGTGTCAAAGGAGCGCCGATCGCCCATAACAGGGGAAACGACCGTTTGACTCGCGGCCGATTCGACCTGGGGGATTGAGAACGATGCGCAAGATCCTGCTCGCCATGCTCCTGAGCATGACCCTGGCGGGGTGCCGCCTGCCGTCGCTGTTCGCGACGAGCCCCGGCGCCGTCTTCGACGCGGCGTCGAACGGGGCGGGCCCTCAGGCGGAAGCGCCCCTCACGCTGAGCGGGCGAGTGACCTTCCCGCGGCGGGTGCAGGCGACCATCAAGGACGACGTGGCGGTGGCGGCGACCGTGTCGCTGATCAACACGGGCAGCAACCGGACCGAGGTGACGGGGCTGACGGACGACCAGGGCGTCTTCAGCCTGACCATGCCCCGGACGTACCGGCCGGATCCCGCGGCCACCTACTACCTGGAGGCGGTCAAGGGCCTGAGCAGCAACCAGCCAGGCTACGCTGCGGCCCGGGTGCGCACCATCGTCAAGTTCCAGGGTGGGTGGGTCTCGCTGACCAATCAGGCCCTCAACATCAACACGCTGACCACGGCGGTGTCGGTGGGGGCGGCGCTGCGCAAGGGAACGGCCACACCGGTGGACTTCGACGCCCTGCTCGGCAAGGTGGCGGACGTCTACACCCCGGTGACGAACCTATCGCTCTCGGACGTGGATACGCTGTCGGCCATGATCACCGGGGCTCTCGCGGATGACCAGGACCCAGTGGGGGCCATCACGCTCAACACCGGCAGCAACACCTTCGAGCTCGCGCTGTCCCAAGCCCCCGCAGTGAGCACCTCGAGTGTGGCGGTGGCTGGAGTGGGGGATACCCTGACGCTGACCGGCTCGGGCTTCAATCCCACCCCCGGCAACAACGTGGTCAAGGTCAACGGCGTGCCGATGACGGTGGTGTCGGCAACCGCGACCAGCCTCACGGTCCAGGTGCCCTCGGGGGCGACCTCGGGCCCGATCACGGTGCAGGTGGGATCGCTCATCATCCTGGGGCCGGTGCTGTCGGTGACGGTGGCAGTTACGGGCTTCAGCTCGGCTCAGCGGCAGGTGGGGGAGAGCCTCACGGTCACGGGCACGGGCTTCGATCCCTCCAACCCCGCGAACAACGTGGTGGTGTTCACGGGCGAGGCCACGGCCAGCGTGACGGCCGCAACGGCGACGAGCCTGACGATGGCGGTGCCGACCGGGGCGGTGAGCGGACCGGTGCGGGTCAACGTACTGGGCAGCCAGGGCGTGAGCGCCTCATCGTTCCGGGTGTCGCCGACGCTGTCCGGTTTCAGCCCTGCGGGAGGCATGGCCGGCCAGTCGGTGGTCCTCTCGGGGACGGGGTTCTCGAGCACGCTCGCGAGCAACTCGGTGACGGTGAACGGTGCCTCGGCGACGCTCGTGCAGGCGAGCGCGACGAGCCTGCGGATCACGGTGCCCGCCGGCGCGACCACGGGCCAGATCGCCGTGACGGTCGTGGGCCAGACGATCACGAGCGCTGGCAACTTCACCGTCGGCCAGCCCATCTCCTCCAATGCGACCATCCAGGCCTTCGCGGGGACGACGACTCCTCCCGCGAACCGTCAGGCGAGTGATTGGGCCATTCCAAATCCGCAGGCGATCGTCCGTGACGCCAGCAACAATACGTACAGCATCGGGGGCGGCCGGATCTACAAGATCGATGCCGCAGGGGTCATCACCCATGTCGCGGGGACCGGCGTCACCGGCTACTCGGGGGACGGCGGACCGGCGACCAACGCGCAGTTCGGGTTTACGGTGGTCTCGCTCGCCGTGGACGGCTCGGGCAATCTCTACTTCGCCGATAGCGAGAACTACCGGATTCGCAAGGTCGATGCCGCGTCACACACCATCACGACGGTCGTAGGGACCGGAACGGGGGGCTTCACGGCCGACGGCGCGGTGGCCGCCACCGCCGCGATCGCCTACCCGATGGGCGTCGAGGTGGACGCCGCAGGCAACCTCTACTTCTCGGACTCCTCCAACTATCGCATTCGCAAGGTGAGCGCCGCCACCGGCCTCCTCTCCACCGTCGCGGGCAACGGCGTCGGCACATGGTCGGACGGCGGCGGGGTCGCAACCGCTGCTTCGCTCCTCGCGCCCAAGGATCTGCTGTTGGACGGCGACAACCTCTACGTCTCCGACTGGACCAGCGTTCGCAAGATCGGCCTCTCTGGGAACACCATGCAGACGCTCGCGGGGGTGGGCACCGCGGGCTACGTCGACGGCTCGGCTGCTAACGCTCGCTTCTTTGGCACTCAGGGCCTCGCCAAGGACGCCGCGGGCAACGTGTACGTCGCGGATAGCGAATACAACCACCGCATCCGCAAGATCGACCCGGCGGGAAATGTCACGACGGTCGCCGGGAGTGGCGCGAGTAGTGACAGTAGCGCTGGCGGGTATTCAGGAGACGGCGGGCCAGGCACGTCGGCCCTGCTCAAGACCCCGAAGGGCGTCGTGGTGGATGCCGCGGGCAACCTCTACATCTCGGATTACGGCAACAACCGCATCCGCATGGTGACCGCGTCCACGGGTGTCATCTCGACGGCATGGGGGAACGGCTTCTGGGGAAGCTCCGGAGATGGCGGTCTTGCCACGGCGGCTCAGATCTCGGCCGGCGGTTACATCGCCCTCGATGCATCGGGTAACCTCTACCTCTCGGACACCTACCGCATCCGCAAGATCGCTGCGGGGACGGGAATCATCTCGTCCTTCGCGGGCACGGGCGGGAGCGGGAGCTCCGGGGATGGCGGGCAGGCCAGCGCCGCGACCCTCTCCCCTACAGGGCTCGCCTTCGACGCCCCGGGCAACCTGTATGTCAACGACACGGCAAGCGGCTGTATCCGCAAGATCGCGCCCAACGGCGTCATCTCGACCCTCGTGTCGGGCCTCTCCCTGCTCAAGGGCCTTGCCATCGACGCCTCGGGCAACCTCTACGTCTCGATGGGGATATCGGCCGCGACTAGTCGCGTCGTCAAGATCGACCCCTCGGGCAACGTCACGCCGTTTGCGGGCCTGGGGGCGTCGCTCGGTGACAACGGCCCCGCCACCTCGGCCAAGCTCTATAGCCCTCAGGGCATGGTCGTGGACGCCGCCGGGAACGTCTACATCGCCGACGCGAACCAGTACCGGGTCCGCAAGGTCGATCCCTCGGGCATCATCACCACCGTGGCCGGGACGGGAACGGCCGGTAGCGGTGGCGATGGGGGCCAGGCGACCATGGCGCAGCTCTCTAGTCCATGGGGGCTTGCCATGGATGCTGCCGGAAACCTTTACATCTCCGAAAGCGTCGGTCATCGCATCCGTCGGGTGGACCCCTCAGGGATCATCTCCACGGTCGCGGGCACCGGGACGGCAGGCTACTCGGGAGATAACGGGGCGGCTGCCTCGGCTCAGTTCAACGCTCCGAGGGGGATCGCCCTCGGCAACTTCGGGTCGACGCTGTCCGTGGTCGATACAGGCAACAATCGTATCCGCAAGGTGCAGTAAGACCGATGAGGGGAACAACGATGGGACTGCGGGCGTGCTATCTCGGCGGGCTGGGGCTTTGCACCCTCCTGCTGCTGGTCGGCTGCCCCGAGGACGACGCGATCAGCACGAAGGTGCCGCAAGCCACCGCAACCGCAAATACCAGCGCCGGCGGGTCCGGGAATCCGATCGCCACGACCTCCGCCAGCCCGACGCCCGTCGTGCCGACCCCTACCCCCAAGCCGACCGCTCCCTCGACGGTGAGCATCAAGTCGGTGAGCGTCTCCAACACCTCGATCATCCTCTATCCGCCTGCCCAGGACACCGATCTCTCGCTCGGCTATCCCACCTGGCAAAAACTGACGGGTGAGGCCCTGCGCACGGATGACTTCCCCGCGCCCGTGACCTGGACCGATCGATCCGGTGGGCAGCTCTTGGTGGGCACCACCGGCCGGATCGAGGCCCAGGCCTCTACGCTGCCCGGCTATTACTTCGTGCGCTGCGCGGCCGTCGACGACGCCAACGTCTACCGGGACGTGGCGGTCGAGGTCCGATCCACCAGCGAGCTCGAGGTCGTCATCCGTTGAAGGGGCATGCCATGAGACGTTTTCTTGCCTTCGGAATCCTCCTTGCCCTCCTACTCGCGGGCTGCCGAGCACAAGGACCCCTCGGTACTCCCGCCGAGCGCACGGGCACCGCCTCGCCCGGCCGCGCCAGCCTTCAGGTGGCGCTCCAGTGGCCACGTCGCCAGACCCAGGTTCTCCCGCTCAGCGCCGAGTCGATCTGGCTGCAGGTCAAGAAGGGCTCCCAGACCCTCTTCACGGCCGAGCTGAAGCGGCCCGATCCCGCCGGCACCCAGACGGCCACCCGGAGCTTCCTGGTCGACGCCGACACGGGTCTGACCGTCCGGGCGGAGGCCTTCCGGGCAGATCAGGCGTCGACCAGCACTCCGATCGCCGCGGCCCAGGCCACGGGCGTGGACCTGGTCGCGAACCAGCGCACCACCGTCTCCCTGGATCTGGCGGCGACGACCCCCTCGGTCGTCTCGGGCTTCTCCCCCACCAACGGGGGGCCGGGCGTCAAGGTGAGCGTGAACGGCCAGTTCGGTCCGAGCGGGTACTACCGCATGGCGCTGGGAACGGCCGAGAGCGTGGCGACCCTCAAGAGCAGCCAGCTCCTGGAAGCCATCGTGCCCATCGGGGCCCGGAGCGGCCCGCTGACCATTTACGACGACGGCTTTCCGTGGCTTGCTGCCCAGTCGTTCCGGGTGCTGTCGTCCCTGAGCCTCTCGCCTGCGGGCCCGCAGACTGTCGCCAAGGGCCAGACCTTGGTGTTCAGCGTGCCGACGGCCCTCGACACCGAGGGCCAGACGGTGAATGCCCCCACCGTCACGGGCTGGATGCTCGTGGATCCGCACACCTTCGAGCCGAGCTCCCTCGGAACCCTCGAGGTCATGGGGGCGACGGCGACCTTCAGCGCGAACCCCGCCGCTGCGGGAAGCGCCTTGCTCTACGCCCGCTCGGGGAGCTTGATCGCCACGACGTCGGTGGCCGTTCAGTAGTCCGCCAGAGGCTCTAGGGAGCGAGCTATGGACGCTGGAACACCTTGAGAGGCCTTGTCGATGGGGGTATGCTACCCAAAGAGGTTGCTCCTTTCATGGGCGGCCGGAGATGAGGCGACATGGCTCCGAACGCGCCGCGCATGACCACCAGTCTCGATGACCTACAAGGCGCTGAGGGCCTTACCTTGTTGCTCAGCGCAGGACCGGGGGCCGGCAAGACGGCCCTCCTGCGGCGCTGGCAGGCCGAGTGGGGGCCTCAGGCCCGCTACTTCAAGGTGACGCCGGCGACCGGGCTGGGGGTGCCGCTTCGCGAGGGGCTGCTTGGCCTGTTCCCAAAGGCGCGCGCGACGTTCGAGGCGCTGTCGGAGCGATTCCCGCGCCTCTCATGGGGGGCCATCCTGGGCTTTGCCCTCGCGGAGGCGCTGCCCGACGCGAACCTCCTGCTGGATGACCTCCACCTGGCAGAAGACAGCCCCGACTGGGAAGCCATGATGGCCTTGTGCCGCCATTTCCCGGCGCGAGGGCGGTTGGCGCTGGCCTCGCGGCACCGGATCCCGTCCCTCGGCCGCGAGGGGACCCGCTGCTGGGATGCGGATCATGCCGACTGGTCCGAGCGGCCCTCATTGCAGGACCTACGCCGTCTGTCCGACCCCCTCGTCGCCAAGATCCTCGCCCTCCACTTGCTCGATGCGCTGCCCGTCAGTCCTGAGAGTTTCGAGCTGCTGAGGCGCAACATGGCGCAGCCGGCGCACGAGGGCGCCCATGCTCTGCGTGCCGCATGGCGCCCGATCGCCGAGGCGGCACTTTCTTCCTCGGAGCGTCCCGGGGTGTGGCAGTTGCTCGCCGAGGAGCTCTGGGGCCATTACCGGCAGCACGTGCGGACGCCGAACGAGGAGCGCATCCTGGCGGCTTGCCACCGCCTACCCGCCGAGGTTCGCGTGTCGCTCGAGGCCCGCTGGAAGGCCGAGCCACTGCCCGAGGACCCGGCAGCCCTGCGGGCCTTGCTGGATCAGCCTGCCCTGGACAATCGCATGGCCCGTCATCGCCACTTCCAGGCGCTGTCGACCCTCCACGCCGTGGCCTGCGCGGAAGGCGACGCACCGGGGGCCGCGGCGCATGCGCATCGCATGATCGCTCTGGCCTCGCGCTTCGGGTTCGCGAGAGACCTGCTCTCGGCCCATGTGGCACGCCTGGATGCGAGCATGCTGGTGGCCGCTCCGGGCGGGATCGCGCCTTTCCTGGCTATCCCGCCGGAGGCCTTCGCCCAGGCCGATGGCCTTGCGGACTATCTGCGCTGCCTGCGGGATCGCGCGCATCGGCAGGGCGAGCTCGGGCTGGCGGGTCGCCTGGAGGCGATCGCCCAGCAAGCGCTTGGGCAGACCCTGCCTCCTCCGTTCCGAGCGCCGGCCGCTCCCGGGCTGCGCATCCACGTGTTCGGGACGTTTTCCCTCCTGACGGCCGACGGATCGGAGCTGCGGTTCTCGCGGCGGAAGGCTCAGTCCCTCTTGGCGCTCCTCACCCTCCAGGCGCGGGGGATGTTCGCCGAGGAGTTGGCGGAGGTCCTGTTCGAGCCAGGCGAGGTCGCGAATCCGCAGGAGTCGCTGAACAGCGTCACCTACGCCGTCCGTCGCTCGCTCAAGGCCATCGGCTTCGAGCACCTGCTCGAGAACGAGGGAGGATGCTATCGCCTGCGTTGGCAGGAGGTGGCCTTCTGCGACCTGCACGAGTTCGATGCCTTCAGGGAGCGCGCCCTCGTGCTCGAAGCGCGGGGCCTTGCCGGACCGGCCGCGATCATGCGCGCCATCGCCCAGGCCTACGTCTCCGGGCAGCCGCTTGGCGGCAAGCCTGCCGAATTGGGGACGCTTTACCATTCGCTCATGACCCGCATGCAGCTCGGGTCCGCGTCGGTCGGGGGGCATGATGACTGAGGATCGGCGATGCCTTCCCGAGCCGGGC
Source organism: Stenomitos sp. (assembly GCA_036704085.1). GTDB lineage: Bacteria > Cyanobacteriota > Sericytochromatia > S15B-MN24 > UBA4093 > DATNQJ01. The sequence goes on along the minus strand of DATNQJ010000303.1, from coordinate 784 downwards.
CAGATGCTGCTCTTGAGCGCCGGGCCAGGGACCGGCAAGACCTGGACGCTGCGCCGCTGGAGGCATGCGCTGGCGCTGCCCACCGTGTACCTGCGCCTGACGCCGGAGGATCGCGATCCCGCCGTGCTGGGTCATCGCCTGATTCGCCTCTTGGCCGAGCACTTGCCCGAATCGACGTCCCGGCTTCGTGGCGATCTGGCCTGGGGCTCGACACTCTGCGCGCTGCTCCCTTCCGTCGCAGTCCTGCTGGACGACTGGCATGCGCTGGAGGGCAGCGAAGCGGTGATCCAACTGGCCGCTTTTCTCTGGGGCTTGCCGGCGGGCTCCATCGTGGCGGTGGCGTCACGGCACCGCTTCGACGACTCGCTCGCGCTGGCGGCTGAAGCCTGGCCGCTCGACGATCCGTCGCGCCCCGAGCAGCCGCAGCCGGAGGATCTGGCAACCTTGCCCGAAAGGCTGCGCGACTGGACGCTCGCCATGGCCCTGGTGGGGGAGGCGCCACGCTCGGCCGAGAGCCTCGAGCTGGTGCGCCGGAACGTCGCCTTCGAGACGAGGGAGGGTCGAGTGGCCCTTCGGCCGGCCTGGGCATGCCTGGCGGGCGAGACGCGGCCCGCGTTCGCCACCGAGGCCACCTGGGACGCCGTGGGGACCCTGATCGAGGCGTTCGCAGAGCGGCATCGCTGGACGGAGCGGCATGCCGAGATCGCGTCGCTGCTCGCACAGGTGCCTCGTGAGGTGCGGGATCGGCGCCCCGCGCTGCTCTCCCTCGAGGGGCAACAGCTGT
>DATNQJ010000302.1:0-2925 GCA_036704085.1 Stenomitos sp. | reverse complement strand
CCTGGTGGACAAGCTCTTGCACCGCTCCGAAGTCCTCCCGTTCCCGCACGAGCTCAACGTGCCCACCCCCGAGTCCCACACGCGCCTGGCTCCCGGGACGCCCGCGGCGATTCCCGAGCTCGCAGGCCTGAGCCTGGGCCTGCACAAGCCGCTCGCGAGCTTTGGGCTGCACATGGATGCGGCGGGGGATGCCCGCCTGGATCTTGAAGCGGCGGGTCCCGGCACCGATTGGGGCCGGAAGGGCGCGGAGTCGGCGGTGCTGAGCGTCTACCTGGACGGCAAGTACCAGCAGGACGTCGTGCTCTGGGGAGGATCCAAGACCTCGCCTTACGCGCTGAGCCTCGGGAACCTGCCGGCGGGCGATCACACCGTCACCGTGCGCTATGCCCGCGAGAAGTCGACCGCCGGCGCCCAGGGCATCGAGATTGCCGCCGGGCGTGCCGAGGCCGTCGCCTATCCGTCGCGAGAGGAGCGGTGGGCGGCGCAGTACGCTCCGATCCTCATCGGCAAGGGCGGCCTGGACAACAACCACACCGACACACCGCTCGGCATGTACCACACCATCTCCCAGAACCCGGACGGTACGACCACGCTGTCGTATGCCTACGCCTTCTCGAACGAGGACGAGGGAACGGCTGCCAACCCGGCCCTGGAGGCCGCTCGCTGGGGCCGTTTGACGGACCTGCAGCACGTCATGAACGTCACGGTCGACCCCGACGGCCGGGTCGTCGCGGAGCGGATCGAGGGGAACGGGCACAAGGTGCGCGACTTCAAGGGCGAGCACGACGGCACCCATCCCATCATCCGGACCTCGTCAGGCAACAACAACGTGTCGGATGACGGGGACGGTCCCCTACGCTTCCGGATGACCACCGACAACGCAGTGCCTACCAATGCGCCGGTCGAAGACCTCATGCGCACGCGGCCGGGCTGGTTCGAGGCCATGGGCAAGGAGGTCTTGCGCGAGGGCAAGGTCGATCCCGACGGCGTGGGCGACAAGCCGGACGAGAGCGCCCTGGGCAAGGTGCAGATCTGGCTCGCCCAGCACGGTCTGGGCGACCTCCCGCAGATGGCGGATCCGCGGAACTACCTGTACGTCCAGTTCAAGGCGAAGGGGGCGGAGGAGCATCCGGTGGAGGTGCGCGTGCGCCTCAAGAACGGCGAGGTGCGCACCTCGGCCATGGGGGTGGAGGCGGCCCAGATCGCCCGGGACGGCTGGGCACAGACGACCGTGCAACTGCCGCCTGGTACCAAGCCGGAGGACGTGGCCCGGGTCGACTTTGTCAGCGACGGGGCCCACCTCGACCAGGTGGGACACACCTTCATGCTCGATCCGGCCTACCATCCCGTCGAGATTTCGCCTGCGGGAGCCTAGCTCCCGAGGTGGAAAGGAACGTCGATCACGGCCGTGTTCGGTCGGAAGAACAAGGCCACCTTGAGCTTGAGGGCGTCCTGGTTGTGCAGCAAGTACTGCCACCAGCGGTTCAGCACCAGTTCCGACAGCACGATCGTGGTGAGGGACTGCTGTGCCGTCGCGTGGGCGTCCAGGTAGCTGAGGACGGGCGAGACGAGCGACCGGAACGGCGATTCGAGTATTACCAGCGGGACGCCGAGGTCGCGGGTGTCCCACTCCTGCTTCAAGCGCTGAGCGGAGGGGACGTCGTCGGTCACATGCAGGGCGGTCACGTCCCCCGAAAAGGACTTGGCGAAGCGTAGGTTCCGGAGCGCCGACTTGTTGAGGCTGGAGATCAAGACGATCGTCTTGGGGGGCGCGCTCGCGTCCACCGGATGCGGCTCCGACGGCGGGAGGGCCAGTTGCTGACCCACACGGGCATAGTGGCGCTGGATGCCCTTGAGCAGGATGACGAACGTCGGCAGCAACAGGACGACCATCCAGGCCCCGTGCACGAACTTGGTCGCGGCGATCACCAGGGCGACCACCGCGGTCGTCAGGGCCCCCAGGCCGTTGATCACGAGCCCCTTGCCCCATCCCTGCTCGCGGCGGGTCCACCAGCGCTTGACCATGGCGCTCTGGGAGAAGGTGAAGGAGACGAAGACCCCCACCGCGTACAGGGGGACCAGGTGGTGGACGTTCCCCTGCACCAGCACGATCAGGAGCCCCGCCAGGATCCCCAGCGCCTGGACGCCGGTCGACAGGGCCAGGCGATCGCCCCGGAAGACGAATTGCCGCGGCATGAGCCCGTCCTTGGCCATGAAGTAGGCGAGGCGCGGGAAGTCCGCGAAGCTGGTGTTGGCCGCGAGGATCAGGATCAGGGCCGTGGTCGCCTGGATCACGTAGTAGAAGGGCCCCCGGCCGACCACCGCGCGCGCGATCTGGGACACGACCGTCTCGCCGTCCTTGGGGAGGATGCCGAAATGGTGGGCGAACACGCTGATCCCGATGAAGAGCGTGCCCAGGATGACGGCCATCCAGAGCAGGGTCGCGACCGCATTCTTCGCCTGCGGGGCCTTGAACACGGAGACCCCGTCCGAGATGGCCTCGGTCCCGGTCATGGCGGAACACCCCGAGGCAAAGGCCCGCAGGAGGAGCAGGAGGCTCACGGACTCCGTCACCTTGGGCGCAAGCCCCGAGACGGGCTCGACGGGGGGCAGCCCGGTCATCCAGCGCCAGGTGCCCACGCCCAGCAGGATCAGGAGGCTCACGACGAAGGCGTAAGCGGGCAGGGTGAAGAGGGTAGCCGAGTCCCGCACGCCGCGCAGGTTGGCGATCGTCAGGAAAGCGACGGCCACCAGGGCCAGTTCGACGGTGAAGGGCGTCAGCGCCGGGAAGGCCGAGGTGATCGCGGCGACCCCGGCCGAGATGCTCACGGCCACCGTCAGGACGTAGTCGATCATCAGGGCGGAGCCGGCGGCCATGGCGGCGGTTTGGCCGAGGTTGTCCTTGGTGACGATGTAGGTGCCGCC
>DATNQJ010000301.1:0-4614 GCA_036704085.1 Stenomitos sp. | reverse complement strand
GGGAGTTCCGGGACGAGCCGCCCTTGGTGCTGCGGCATGAGGACGGCAGCCGGACCGACGAGTTCCGGGCCCTGCGGGCGCGGATGGGGATGCCGCCAGGTCGGTAAAGCGCCTGGAAGGTCCATGCACTTGAGGAACCGTTCATCCCCTTCGACGAGCTCAGGGCAGGCTTCGACAGGCTCAGGACGAACGGATTGTTGTGAGCCTCAATTCTTGGCGACTCAAAGCTGCTAGGGTGTTTCCGGCAGCTTTTCCTGGGCGATCGCCCGCCGAACCCCCTTCAGGGTCCACTTGAGCATCTGGCGGGCCCACCAGCGCCACCAGGCCGTGCGGAACTTGCCCATCGGGCGCACCGGCGGCTGAATGGCCACCTTGATGGCCGACCGCTCGCCCCTCGGCTCGATGTTCACCAACAGCATCTCCCCCTTGGGCATGGCCATCCGGAGGGGCTGCGAGAGATCCGCCTGCTGGATCTGGGCGGTGACGCCAGGCTGACGCGCCTCGAGCCGAGGCGCCATGCGTAACAGGAAGCGCCGAACGGCCTCCAGGTCACCGGGAATTTCAATCATCATGCGTACGGGATCCATGAGGCCATTATAAGGGATCAAGCGAGGTTCCACCGGAAATGGCCAAACACCCCGTAGTGATCCGAGGCCGGGCACTCCGGGTCGCACAGCACCACGTCGGCCGCGACCACCTCCGCGGCTCGATCCACGAAGAGATAGTCCACCCGGCGATCCGGCGCGTCGTACCACACGAGCGGATTCTCATGCGTCCAGGTGAGCCCGGGCAGGTCCGGATGGCGCCCCCGATACGCATCCTGCAAGTGCTCCGTCAGGTGCGCGATGCCAGGCTCGCTCTCCACGGCGTTCAGATCGCCCGCCAGGATGAACCGCGCCCCAGGCTGGTCCCAGCCGAGGTCGCACACCCGGGCCATGGCGTAGCGAAGCTGCTCGGACCGGACCGCGGAGGCGTCGAGGGGCCAGGACAGGTGGGTCGCCAGCACGTGAAACTCCCCATGCGGGTGGGTGAAGGAGACGAGGGAGGCCACGCGCGCATCCGGCCCCACCTTGCCGGGCGGTAGCGGTAGCGTCTCGACCATCCGGAAGGGCCACCGCGAGACGATGGCCACCCCGCCCCGCTCGCGGCTCTCGATCTCCTCGGGGTTCCCGTAGGGTGAGAAGCACGCGAACGGTAACTCCAGGCGCTCGGTCAGATCCTCCACCTGGTCGTAGGGATACGGCGAGCCACGGGAGGCGACCTCCTGGAGGCAGACGAGATCCAGCTCCAGGGCCCGCAGGCCCGAGACCAGGGCCTCGCGACGTCCCTCGAACCAACCGTCGCTCACCCCGGACAGGTTGATGGTCACCAGGCGCACGTCCATCATCCCCCGAGTGTAGCGACCGGCCCACCCGGCGGCCTCGGCGCGGCGCACAAGAAATGGTCCCCGCCCCTCCCGACCATGACGACAAAACGAGCCCTTGACCTTGATCCGCACGTGTCCGCGGGGTAATATCCCACCAGGGGACGCCCCGCGCGCCGGAAAGGGCCCCATGCGCAAACTCGTCGACCAATTCAAGCGTCTGATCACGTGGCTCATCGCCTTCGGCGACGATGCCCTCCTGGTGCGCGTCCTGGGCCTGGTCGTCGCCCTGGTCGTGCTCGGCGGCTGGCTCGCCTACCTCTTCGAACGCGGAGCCTCGGGCGCCAACATCACGAGCATGGGAGACGCCATGTGGTGGGCGGTGGTCACCATCGCCACGGTCGGCTACGGCGATCGCTTCCCCGTGACCATGGGCGGTCGCATGGTCGGCCTCTTCCTCATGTTCTTCGGGGTCGGCGTGCTGTCGATCCTCACGGCGACCATCGCCTCGTTCTTCGTGGAAAAGAAGCTAAGGGAAAGAATGGGCATCGAATCCTTCAAACTGGCCAACCACCACCTGATCTGCGGCTGGAGCCCGAAGGTCCGCTCGATCCTCGACGGCTTCGAGGCCGACGCCTCGAAGCAGGGCCACCGGCACGTGGTGATCCTGATCCACGAGGGGGACCCCGACACGGTGCACGCCCTGGAGGCGAGCTACCCCCACCTGCGCCTGCACTTCGTCCGCGGCGACTACACGAGCGAGGCCATCCTCAAGCGCGCCAACCTCCAGAGCGCTCGATCCATCGCGTTTTTGGTCGACGAGCAGCACTACGACTCGAGCGACGAGCGCAACATCATCGCCGCCCAGCTCGCCCTGCACCTGAACAACAACCTCCAGATCTGCGCCGAGCTGCGCGACGCGCGCCACCGGTCCCACCTCGAGCGGCTCGAGATCGACAACATCGTGGTCGCCGGCGAGTATGACGGCTTCGTCCTCGCCAACGCCGTGGTCTCGCCGGGCCTGCCGAACGCCATCCAGCAGCTGCTCGCGACCACCAGCCAGAACGCCATGCTCGAAGTCGAGATCCCGAGCCAGTTCCATGGCCAGACCTTCGACCGCCTGAGCGATCACTACCGCAAGCAGGGCTCCCTCCTGATCGGGCTCTCACGCAAGCGCTCGAGCCTCTCTCTGGACGACCTGCTCGCGGGTGGCGACTCGTTCATCGACCAGTTCATCCGTCGCAAGTTCCAGGAAGCCGAGCGGGAGTACTTCACCTCCAAGGGCTCGACCGGCGTGGTCCTCAACCCGCCGTCCGACGAGCGAATCCAGGAGGCCGACGCCGCGATCATCATCGGGAGGGGATAAGGCATGGCCACCTCGAGCCTCGAACTCAAGCGACTTCCGTTCTTGCACGAGCTGACGCCCGAGCAGCTGGCGCACTTCCAGTCCTTCCTGACGGTCGTCCACGCCGAGCCCGGCGTCCCCATCATCCGCGAGGGGGACCTGGGCGATCGCCTGTTCATCCTCGCCGAGGGCACCGTCGAGGTCTTCGAGCGCATGACCCTCAAGATCAGCCGAAAGAACTTCGAGGATCGCGAGCGCACCCTGGTCCGGCTCTCGGCGGAACAGGGCGTCTTCTTCGGCGAGATGGCGCTCTTCGAGGACGTCCCCCGCACCGCCAACGTGGTCGCGGTGACCGAATGCCGGCTCCTCACCATCGACCGCGCGGGCTTCGAGTCGTTCGCGGACGCCGAGCCGCGCGCCGCCTACACCATCCTCAAGGCGATCGCCCGGACTCTCACCGATCGCATCCAGAAGATGGGGGCGGACATCAAGAAGCTCACCACGGCGCTCAGCATCGCCGTCCACTAGCTTCCTAAACCCACGCTTTCTTGATATAATTTAACAAACTTTTATTCGCCCTTCAGGAGGACGCATGACCGACCATGTCGTCGCCTCGCGCAGCGATCGCACCGTCTTGTGCATCGCACGCCAGCGCGCGGGTAGGCGCTTCATCGAGGAGACCCTGCGACTCGGCGGCCGAGTCTTCGTGCTCACCGAGGATGCCGAGCAGCATGCCGCCTGGCCGGCGGGCATCAGCGGCGTGATCACGGTCTGGAGCATGGCCGACCGGCAAGGCGTGCTGCACGTGGCCCGTGAGCTGGCCACCCGCGAGCGCGTCGACCGCGTGGTCGCCCTGCTGGAACGGGACGTCGAGGTGGCCGCCACCCTCCGCGAGGAGCTCCGCATCCCGGGACAGCCCTCCTGGCAGGCGAACCTCTTCCGGGACAAGCTCGCCATGCGCCTCAAGGCCCTCTCCTGCGACGTCCGGGTGCCCTACTTCGCCCCGGCATCCGACCGTGCAGCAGTGGGCCGCATGTTCGAGCAGGTGGATCCCCCCTACCTGCTCAAGATCCGCGACGGCCTCGGAGCCGCCAACATCACGCGCCTGGACGATCGCGACAGTGCCTGGCGGGCCATCGACGGCCTGGGAAGCGAGACCGAGCACTACATAGTCGAGCAGTACGTCAAAGGCGACGTGTTCCACGTCGACTCCCTCACGCAGGACGGCCAGCCGCGGTTCGCGATCGCCTCCCGCTACGGCCTGCCCCTGCTCGACGTGGTGAAGGGCGGCAACTTCGTCAGCTTCACCCTCGACCAGGAGACCGAGCTCGCCCGGCGCCTGCTGGAGGCCAACCGCCGGATCATCACGGGCTTCGGCTTCGAGCAGGGTCCCACCCACATCGAGTTCATCCTGGGGGCTCACGACCAGGAGGTCTACTTCCTCGAAGGCGCCAGCCGCCTGGCCGCCGCCCGGATTCCCTGGGTCATCGAGGAGGCCACGGGCGTCTGTCTGCATCACGAATGGGCCCGCCTCGAGGTCCTGGACGCATACACGGTGAGTCCAGGGCAGCGTGGCTTCGCGGGCATCGTCACCACCGTCGCCAGGCACGGACCGGCCGATCTGTCGGGCTTCCAAGACCCGCACATCGTCTGGAGGTCGCCGGATCCGTTCGTGCCGGGGCTCATCCTCCGAGCCGACGATCCCCACGTCCTCGAAGCGCGGATTCGAGCGTACGATCGCCAGTTTTCCACCCTGTAAGCCATCCCCACCCTCGACACCGTCTCCAGCGACGCGGACGGCCCCGGGGGTCGTCCAGAGGAGCGTCGTATGTCGCACGTGCTGCCAACCCGTCCCTTGAAGGTCCTCGTCGTCGGCGGAGGCGGCCGTGAGCATGCCCTCGCCTGG
>DATNQJ010000300.1:0-6506 GCA_036704085.1 Stenomitos sp. | reverse complement strand
AGAAGTACTCCAAGGACCAGATCCTGGAGATGTACCTCAACGAGGTGTACTGGGGCCACGGCGCCTACGGCATCGAGGCGGCCGCCCAGACGTACTTCGGCCACTCGGCCCGCAGCTTGAACCTCCAGGAGTCGGCCCTCTTGGCGGCGCTTTTGAAGGGTCCCGAGGCCTACAGCCCCTACAAGAACCGCGAGAAGGCGATCGCCCGCCAGCGCGTGGTGCTCGATCGCATGGCGGAGCTCGGCTTCATCAGCCGGCGTGACGCCGACCGGGCCAAGCGCGCGCCGCTCAACCTGCCCGGCGCCCCCGGCCAGTGGAACAAGGCCGCCTACTTCACCTCGTACCTGATCAGCCAGCTCAAGAACCGCTACGGCGAGGAAGCCGTCCTGCACGGCGACCTCAAGGTCCAGACCACCATCGACCTGGCCACCCAGGAGCTCGCCGAGAAGCTCGTTCAGCAACTCGTGCAGCGCTACGGCAAGCGCTTCCGATTCGACCAGGCGGCCCTGGTGGCCATCAACCCGCAGACGGGCGGCATCGTCGCCATGGTCGGCGGGGAGGACTTTCGCAAGAGCGAGTACAACCGCGCCGTGCTCGCCCACCGGCAGCCCGGCTCCACCTTCAAGCCCTTCGTCTACCTGACGGCCTTCGCCCAGGGCATCTCGCCCGAGCTGAGGATGTCGGATACGCCCGTCACCTACTCGGTCATGGGGCACGCCTACACCCCGCGCAACTACAAGGGCGAGAAGGAAGGGACCATGGCCCTCCGGCGTGCCCTCGAGCTCTCCAACAACGTCATCACCGTCAAGCTGCTCAACCAGATCACGCCCGCACCGGTCATCGACACGGCCCGTCGGGCGGGCATCGTGAGCCCCCTGCAGCCGACGCTCTCCTTGGGCCTCGGCGCCTACGAGGTCACCCCCCTCGAGCTCACCTCCGCCTACGGGGTGTTCGCCGCCAACGGTATCCGCAACGAGCCGGTGGCCTACTGGAACGTCCGGGACGGCGCGGGCCGGGTGCTCGAGCAGTGGCGCCCCAATCCGCAGCGGGTGCTCGACGAGGCTCCCGTCCGTTTGCTCAACGACGTGCTGCGCGGGGTGATCCTGCGGGGCACGGGCACGGCCGCCAATCCGAGCCGGCCTGCTGCCGGCAAGACCGGCACCACCAGCGACTCGCGCGACGCCTGGTTCGTCGGCTACACGCCGCAGCTGGTCGTGGGCCTCTGGGTCGGCAACGACGACAACAGCAAGATGGCCTCCTCGGCCGCGGGCGGCGTGGTCGCGGCCCCCACCTGGAAGCGCTTCGTCCAGACCGCGCTCAACAAGGTGCCCGTCGCGAACTTCGCCCCGCCCATGCCGACCAAGCCGGCGACGGCCTCGCCCGCCGTGCCGAGCACGCCCTCGGTCCAGCCGAAGGCCTCGGGCTCGACGGACTTGCCGGCCACTCCGGCCACCCCGAGCCAACCGGCCCACGATCCGGACACCGACACGGATCCCTGGCGCTAGCCCCACTTGCCGGCTCCCCTCCCTGGGGGGCCGGCGTCCTGTTGGTCCCCCTGGGATCCCCGTGTAAGATGGGAACGCAGTCCCGTCACCAGAGGAGGCGATCGTGTCCAAGCTCGACATCGGCACCCCGGCTCCGGAGTTCCGCCTGCCCTCGCACCTCGGGGGCGCGGTCTCGCTCTCCCAGTATCGGGGACGGCGGCATGTGATCCTGGCCTTCTACCCCAAGGACGACACGCCTGGCTGAACCAACGAGATCACGTCCTTCGGGAAGGACGAACCGGAATTCCTCGCGCGCGACGCCCAGATCCTGGGCGTCAGCCGCGACTCGCTCGACGCCCACCAGCGCTTTGCCGAGAAGACCGGGGCCCAGTTTCCCCTGCTCTCGGATCAAGGAGGGCAGGTCGCCAAGCTCTACGGCGGCAACCTGCCCATCCTGCCCATCTCGGCCCGCAAGCTGTTCGTGATCGACAAGCACGGGATCCTGCGCGCCATCGTCGACGGGATGCCGGACAACTCGCACCTCTTGAGCCTGCTCGACCAGTTGAACTCCGAGGCCCCCGCCTCGTAAGGAGGAGCCCCATGATTCGCCGACCTTACCTGGCCTGCGCCATCCAGACCACCAGCACGCCCGACCCCGAGGAATCCCTGGCCCGCGCCGAAGCGCTCGTGGCTCAGGCCGTCGAACGCGGGGCGGAGCTCATCGGCCTGCCGGAGAACCTGCCCCAGATCTGCGAGACCCAGGAAGAGGCGGCCAGCCAGGTTCCCGTGACCTACCCGATGGCCGAATCGTGGCTTCGCGAGCAGGCGCGCCGGCACGGGGTGGTGCTCTACGGCGGGGTGGTCGCTCCGGGTGCCGGGCGGGTCCGCAACCTGCTCGTGGTGGTCGGCCGCGACGGCAAGGTGATCGCCCGCTATCAGAAGCGCCACCTGTTCGACGTGGCCATCAACGAGCGCAACACCCACCGCGAATCCGCGGCGGTGGAGCCCGGCCACGAGCCCGTGGTGGCCGATCTCGGCGACCTCGGCATCCTGGGGCTCTCGATCTGCTACGACGTGCGCTTCCCGGAGCACTACCGTGCCCTGGTCGACATGGGCGCCGACGTCCTGGCGGTGCCGGCGGCCTTCCTGACCGTGACGGGCAAGGACCACTGGCACGTGCTCCTGCGCGCCCGGGCCATCGAGAACACCTGCTACGTCATGGCACCCGCCCAGGGCGGGCGCCACAACTCCCGCCGGGAATCCTACGGCCACGCCCTCATGATCGATCCCTGGGGCAACGTGCTGGCGGATACCGGCGATCGCAACGGCCTGGCGATCGCCGAGATCCACCCCGATCGCCTGCGCGAGATCCGGACCCAGCTTCCGTGTCTGCAACACCGCCAATCCAGCGGCGCCATGGCAGCAGAGCCGGCGTTTGTGAACCTTTCTAAACCAAGCTAACGTTTTGGGCCCTCCCGGGGTATGGGTTATGGGTGGCGAAACTCCGCCTGATTCAACAACGACCCACCTTCTAGAGGGAGGCACCTTGGAACGGCGCTTTGGCTATCGGGGAACGGGAACCCTTCGTCTCAACCTGCCGGATCCGGTCGACGTTCGCCTGATCGTCGAGGCCGAGGGCGTGGGACGGGATGAGCGGCTCTACCTGGCCACCAACCTCAACGGGTGGAACCCCCGCAACGATCGCTTCTCGCTGCGGCGCGTCGCCGCGAACCAGTTCGAGCTGCGTCAGTTCCTCGCGCCCGGGAGCCTCTTCGAGTTCAAGATCACGCGCGGCGGATGGAACCGGGTGGAGGTGGCCGCCGATGGCGGCGACCTGCCGAACCACTCCTACCGCATCCACGAGTCCCAGACCATCGAGATCAAGGTCCCCGACTGGCAGGACCACCACCCGCGCGCTCCCAAGCCCCACACGACCGTGGGCGACGTGCGCTCGTTGGGCGAGTTCACCATCCCGGGTCTCAACCGGACGCGCGAGGTGTTCATCTACCTGCCGCCCGGCTACGATCACGACCTGGATCGCCGCTACCCGGTCATGTACATGTGGGACGGGCAGAACCTGTTCGACCAGTCCACGGCGTTTGCGGGCGAGTGGCAGGTCGACGAGACGCTCGAGCGCCTGATCCCGAAGGGGGAGCTGCCGCCGCTCATCGTGGTGGGCATCAACAACGGCGGCGAGTACCGGCTGCGCGAGCAATCGCCCTGGCCCTACCTCCACCACGACGAGCCGGCCGAAGGCGCCGAGTTCGTCGCGTGGGTCGCCCATGACCTCAAGAAGCGCATCGACCGCGGCTTCCGGACCCTCTCGGATCCGGCGAACACGGGCATCGGCGGCTCGTCCATGGGCGGGCTCACCTCGCTGTACGCGGGCTTCCGCTACCCCGACGTGTTCGGGCGGGTCATGGCCATGTCTCCGGCCCTCTGGTTCGGAGAGCGGCACATCTACAGCTTCGTCAAGAAGCAGGGCAAGCCCCCGCACGGGAAGGTCTACCTCGACTGCGGGCGCTTCGAGGGCGCGCGCCGCTCGCAGCTCGCCTTCCTGCGCCAGAGCCAGCACATGGCCCAGACGCTGCGCGAGCTCGGCCTGCGGGACGGCCACGAGCTCCTGTGGGTCGAGGACGGCTACGGCCATCACAGCGAGTCCGACTGGGCCCGCCGGCTCCCGGGCGCCCTCCGGTTCCTGTTCGGGGCATGATAAGCTGAGATCCTCCCCGCCTCGCACGTGACGACGCGGAGCCCGTGGCTCCGCCGGATGGCCATGCTCCAGATCGGATCCCTGAAACTCGAGAGCCTCGCGATGCTCGCGCCCATGGCGGGCGTCTGCGACGGCCCCTTCAAGCGCGTCGTGCGCCATTTCGACACCAAGAGCCTGCTGTCGACGGAAATCGTCAACAGCGACGCCCTCCTGGCGGGCGATCGCGAGATGCGCGACCGGATCCGCCTGCATCCCGCCGAGGCCCCCGCGGCGCTCCAGATCTCGGGCCACGACCCGGTCGCCCTCGCGCGCGCGGCCGCGCTCGCCCAGGAGGCCGGGGCGGACCTCATCGACATCAACTGCGGCTGTCCCAGCCCGCAACTCGTGAAGAGCGGCAACGGGGCGGCCCTCCTGAAGGACCCGAGCAAGCTCGCCCCGCTCTACGCGGCCGTCCGCCGCGTCACCACGGTGCCTATGACCGTCAAGATGCGGATCGGCTGGGATGACACCCGCCAAACCGTCTTCGAGGTGGCCCGCATCGCCCAGGAGTGCGGTGCGGACGCCGTCTGGATTCACGGCCGCACGGCGGTGCAGCAGTACTCGGGCACGGCCGACTGGGACGTCATCGGCGCGGTCAAGGCTGCGCTCGCCATCCCCGTCATCGGCAACGGCGACATCTTCACGCCCCAGGACGCCCAAGAGCGCATGCGGCGCTCCGGGGTGGACGCGGTGGCCATCGGGCGCGGCGCCATGGGCAACCCTTGGATCTTTCGCCGGGTGGACCACTACCTCCGGACCGGCGAGCTCCTGCCCGAGCCGACCCTGATCGAGCGCATCGACACGTTGCGGCTGCAGTGCCGCTACCTGGTCGAGGACATCGGGGAGCACCGAGGCGTCCTCGAGAGCCGCAAGCACGTGGGCTGGTACACCAAGGGACTGCCCGAGATCGCCGACTTGCGCCGGGAGGTCAACGGGGCGGGGTCGCTCGCCGCCATCGAGGAGGCGCTCGACCGATACGTGGAGACCCAGCCGGACCCGCACCTGTTGCCCAGGGCAGAATGGCTCGGAACTTTGGTCGATCCGAAGTGGCAGCGCTACAAAGCGCCCTAATAGAATGCCCTAATGGACGGGTATACAATGCACGCACCCATGGTCTGAAAGGGGAGATCGTGCGCGCCCAACTTCAGCGTACAAGTCTCAGCCTGGTCGCCGGCCTCACGTTGACGGCGAGCTGGCTGGTCGGTGGTCCGGCTTCCGCCGAAGCCACCTTCGCCTCGCTCACCGACGAGGACCAGGCCCGCATCGAGAAGGGGGAGATCGTCGTGCGCGTCGAGCGTACGAACACCCCCCTCAAGAGCTTCATGTGCGTTGGCCAGGTCGAGGCGCCGGCCTCCAAGGTCTTCAAGGCCTACACCGACTTCGAGCACTACCCCGAGATCTTCAACCTGCGCGACGCCAAGGTCACGCGCAAGGACGAGGCGACCTACCATGTCCGGGCCACCCTGATCGTGCCCTGGCCCATCGGGGAGCGCTGGGTCACCAACGAGACCCGCCTCCTTCCGGATGCCTACTCGTTCGTCTACAGGCGCGCCGAAGGCTCCATCGTCGAGTATACGGGCAGCCTCAAGGTCGTCCCCAAGGGCCCGAACCTGAGCCAGGTCTACTACGTGGCCAAGGTGGATCCCGGCATCCCCTTCATGCCGACCTGGCTCCTCAACCGCTTCCAGGAGAGCATGCTGCCCAACTCCATCCAGAACGTCCGCGACTACCTCAAGCGCCACCAGGAGTATTGATGCCCTATTGCCCCATCCTGGCCACCCTCGCCTACCTCATGGCCCCGGACGGCTCGTCCGTCCTGATGATCCACCGCAACACCCGCCCGGACGATCTTCACTTTGGCAAGTACAATGGCCTCGGGGGCAAGCTCGACCCCGGCGAATCGGTGCTTGCGGGCCTCAAGCGCGAGCTGCGCGAGGAGGCCGCCATCGAGGTGACCTCAGCCCAGCTGCGCGGCACCATCAGCTGGCCCGGCTTCGGCAAGCATGGCGAGGACTGGTTCGGCTTCATCTTCCGGGTGGACGGCTGGACGGGCACGCCGCTCGATCGCAACCCGGAAGGCACCCTCGAATGGGTGCCGGTCGAGCGCATCCTCGAGGGCGAGCTCAGCCTCTGGGAGGGCGATCGCTACTTCCTGCCCTTGGTCTTCGACGACGACGAGCGCGCCTTCCACGGCGTGATGCCCTATAAAGACGGGCGACCGGTCTCCTGGGACGTCGAACGGATCTAAACACTGCGCAGGGGCCGTCTTT
>DATNQJ010000299.1:0-5122 GCA_036704085.1 Stenomitos sp. | reverse complement strand
ATCTGCAGGGCGATGCCATGCCGGAAGCGCTTCTCGGCCATCTCCCGGCGCTTGGCGGCCTCTTCGGGGGAGATCGTGGGCGCCTCGGGCTCGGGATCCGGGGAGCTCACGCCCATGCGGCGCATGAAGTCGTACTCGTTGCGCTTCTCGGTGTCCTTGAGGACGTTGTAGGCCTCCGAGACCTTGGCGAACTTGTGCTGGGCGTCTTCGCGCTCAGCAGACGGCTTGTCGACGAAGCGATCGGGATGCAGCTTGACGGCAAGCTTCTTGTAGGCCTTGCGGATCTCGGCGTCGTCAGCCTCGGGGCTGACGCCTAGAACCTCATAGTAGTCCTCATCCGCAACGAATTCCACGCACGTCCTCGATCAGCGCAACAGGCTCTTGGCGGTGTCCAGCCGCGTTTGGTAGTCAGGGGTGAAGAGCTGCTCGATGTAGCCCTCGTCGAGCTCCCGGGTCTCCACGACCGGCCCGAGGCAGTTGATGACCGTGCGCGTCACCGGATGGGAGGTCCAGTGGGTGATCTCCTCGGGGCGGATCCGCAGCGCCTTGGTCCAGAACTGCTCGGCTGCCTGATAATACTCCAGTCCGCTCGCGTCGTCGAGGGCCGCGCAACAATGTCCGGCGAGCTCGAAGGCAAGCCCCACGCCCCACATCTCGGTGTTGTTGTCGCTCGAATAGCCAGGCAGGCTCCTGAGCGCCTCTTCGACGAAGATGAGGGCCCGACGGTAGGCGGCCTCGGCCGTCCGCGGCCGCTTGGCTCGATAATAGAAGGTGCCCGCACGGAGCATGTCGTAGATCTGCGAATGGAAGACGCCGAAGGTCGGCTTGCCGCGGTCGATCAGCTCATGGCCCGTGCAATCCAGGCCCATGTGGTGCTGGGCCACGATCTCGAGGCAGCGTGCCGCCTGGTAGAACTGACCGATGGCCACCAGGTGATCGACCACCCGCGTCACTTCGGAAGCCGATAGGGTCGCCACGTTGAGGATGGCGAAGGAGAGCTGATTGGGGTTGTCGAGATCGAGCTCCGGACCGGTCCCCTCGGACGTGGGCCACCAGAGTTCGGGACGTTCATCTGGCAACATGGTCGGTTCACCTCGCTGTAAGCCGCCAAATTACCGCAGGACGGGCAGCCTAAAGTACTTCTACCCAGCGAAGCGGCCTAGGTTGCAGCCCGTCCCCGATGTTACAATGGACACCGAGCGCCTAACAAGACTGTTCCTTCGAGCCGCCGGAAGGCGGCCACATGCGACACATGCCTGGTTTTGTTAGGTGCTCCAGACCCCGATTATAGGAAACCGCCCCCACCCGACTCAAGGATCCCCATGGCCAAGATCGCCCGGCTGCCCATCCACATCGCCAACCAAATCGCGGCGGGCGAGGTCATCGAACGCCCCAGCTCCGTGGTCAAGGAGCTGGTCGAGAACGCCATCGACGCGGGGGCCACCCGCATCCAGGTGATCGTCTCGGACGGGGGGCGCAACCTGACGGTCGTCGACGACGGCGAAGGCATGACCCCCGAGGATGCGGTGCTGGCCTTCGAGCGCTTCGCCACCAGCAAGCTGCGCGACCCCGAGGACCTCTGGAAGCTCACGACGATGGGCTTCCGGGGCGAGGCCCTGCCGAGCATCGCCTCGGTCTCGAAGGTCACCTGCACCACCCGCCAGCGCGGAGCGGACACGGGCGTGCGCGTGGTGATCCACGGCGGCTCGGAGCCCGAGGTGACGCCCTTCGGCTGTCCCGAGGGGACCTCGATGCGTATCGAGGAGCTGTTCTTCAACACGCCGGCGCGCCGCAAGTTCCTGCGCGCCGACTCCACCGAGACGGGGCACGTCACCGAGGTCGTGACGGCGCTCGCCCTGGCGCATCCCGAGATCCACCTGAGCCTCAAGGCCAACGAGCGCATGGTCTTCGACACCTCGGGCGCTCAGGACATCGAGACCACCGCGGCCCTGGTGCTGAGCTCGGACGTGGCCCGCAGCCTCCTGCCCGTCTCGGGTACCAGTCCGCACGGCACCATCCGGGGCCTGGTGAGCCCGCCGGAGCTCATCCGGAGCGATCGCAACAAGCAGTGGTTCTTCCTCAACGGCCGGGCCGTGAAGCACCCGACCCTCGCCAAGGCGGTCGAGGAAGCCATGATGGGCCACATCCCGTCGGGGCGGCACCCGATCTACATCCTGTCGCTCGAGGTCGATCCGGCGCGGGTGGACGTCAACGTCCATCCGACCAAGAAGGAGATCCGGCTCGCGGACTCCCAGAGCTTCTTCATCCTGGTGCGCGAGGCGGTCTCGCGGGCCCTCCTGAAGAGCCAGCCGACCACTCCGGCCTTCGCGCCCCCATCGTCGCTGCCGCGCCCCTACACGCCGCCGGCCTTCTCGACCGGGGCCTCCCACGAGCGCGAGGCCCCTCCCTCCGTGCAACAGACGCAGGCGGCCTTCGACGCCTACCGCCCCACGTTCGCGCCAACGGCCCCCAAGGCGGCCGAAACGCGGCCAGTTTACCAGCCGCCCTTGCCCTCGGCCGTTCCGGTGGCCGCCACGACCCGCTCGGACGACTTTCCGTGGGACCAGATCCGGATCATCGGGCAGTTGCACGACACCTTCATCATGCTCGACCACCCGGATGGGCTCTACCTGCTCGATCAGCACAACAGCCACGAGCGGTACATGTACGAGAACCTGACGCCTGCCAACCTCACGAGCCAGGAGCTGCTGATGCCCCTGACGCTCGACCTGGCACCGGCCGAGCGCGAGGCCCTCACCGACCACCTCGGTCCGCTGACTGACCTGGGCTTCGTCATCGAGCCCTTTGGCGAGGACACCTGGGCCATCCGGGCCGTGCCGGGCTTCTTGCCCATGACCGAGGCGGAGGAGGCCATCCGCGAGCTGCTCGGCAAGGCGGCCGAGGCGCGCTTCGTCTCTCCGACGAACAAGGAGGACAAGTGGCGCGTCACCATCGCGTGCCACTCGTCCACCCGGGCGGGCGATCGCCTGACCATGGAGCAGATGCAGCGCATCGTGGAGCTGTGGCGCAAGTGCGAACAGCCCTTCACGTGCCCGCATGGACGCCCCACGGGCTTCCTCATCCCCATGACCGAGCTGCAGCGGCGCTGCCTCCGAGGCTAAAGTCGACGCCCCCGCCTGATTGGCGGGGGCGTCGACTTTTCTTTGGCCCGTTAGGCGAACGGTAGGCCGAGCTGGTTGGCGAGCGTCGTGACGAAGCCGTCGATCTTGTCCCGGCCCTCCGGCGTTCCGGGGTTCGGGATGCGGTCCTTGTCGTTGAGCGTGTCCCGGATGGCCTGAGCCGTCCTCAAGAGGGCCGTCAGGTTCGCCGGGTGCAGCGCACCCAGGCGGTTGTAGCCGTAGAGTCGATCGCTGATGGTGTTGATGAGGCCCCCGAGCTTGAGGTAGAGGGGCTGGGACGCGGGCTCCAGGCGCGCCATGTCGCTGAAGAGGCCACCGAGCTTGTTGAGGACCGACAGCGCCTCCATGCCGCCCTGGCGGAAGTTGTCCTGAAGGGTCGGCGGATCGGACGGCGTGTTGGGCAACGCCAGCGCGAAGTCCAGCTTGGTGAAGAGGCTGTCGATGTCGCGCCGCCCATCGGTCGTCTTGGGATCGGGCTTGAACTTGTCGTCGGCGAGCTTCTGGCGGATCTCGTCAGTGGCATGCAGTACGTTCAACAGCTGGTCCTGGTTGAAGCCCGTCTTGTCGTAGTAGTTGAGCGTCCGGCTGTTGAGCGAGTCGAGGAGGCCGCTCACGCGTTGATAGAGGGACTTGGACGGATCCTCCAGGCGCGCGAAGTCATCGAAGAAGCTGCCGAGCTTGTTGAGGATGGAGAGGGACTCCATGGCCCCCTGCATGAAATTCTGGCGCGGCGTGGGGGGATCGGCCGGCTTGTAGTCGACGAACTGCAGGACCTTATCGAAGTACCCGTCGATCGTGGCCCGACCTGCCGCCGTGTGCGGATCGGGGGCCTTGAAGTCCTTGTCCTCGAGGATCTTGCGCAACCCCTGGGCCTCCTTGAGCACGCGCAAGAGGTCGCTCTGCTGCAGGCCCATGGGGTTGCGCAGGTCGCTCACCTTGTCGTTGAGGGCCTCGAGCATCCCGGCCAACTTGCGGAATTGGGGCTGTGAGTCGGGCTCCAGCTGGGCCGTCGCATCATAGAAACCCAGGAGCTTGTTGAGCAGCGAGATCTCCTCCATGGCCGCCTGTTTGAAGTTCGCGGCCAGACTGGGCGGCTTGGCGTCGCCGTGCGGCAGGACCAGGGCGGCGTCCAGCTTGGTGAAGAGGCTGTCGATGTCGCGGCGGCCCGCCTCGGTGCTGGGATCGGGCTTGAAGGTGTCGTCGGCGAGCTTCGTGCGAACCTCGTCGACCGTCTTCATGAGCTGCAGGAGCCGGTCCTGGGACATGGTCGTGTTGTCGTTGTAGTTGTAGAGGCGATCGCCAATGGCCTCGACGAGGCCTCCGATGCGCAGGTACAGGGGTTGCGAGGTCGGCTCGATGGTCGCGAGCGAGTCGAAGAAGCCGCCCAGCTTGTTGAGCATCAACAGGGTCTCGCTCGCTGCCTCCTTGAAGTTGTCGCGGGGAGTGGGGGGATCGGCCGGCGTGGAGCGCGTCGGGGCGTCCGCGGCCGGGACGTACTCGCCGTTGGCACGGGCCGCCGCTCCCGCCAATCCGCCCGCCGCCACCTGGTTGGTGTCGATCTGGATGTTGACGTCCGGCGCCAGAACGGCCGCAATGTCGCCAGGGCCCCCCACATAAGGGCGTGCCGCCGGCGCAAACGCCATCGGCTGGTTCGCATTGGGTCGATTGACAATCGGATCCACGGCTCACTCCTCGGGTACATCGGCTGAAAATTGGGTATCCATCTTGTACCGCCCTGGGCATGATTCTTGTGTCGGGGCCGGATCATTTAAGCAAGGTTTCATCCCCCCAACGGTCCCTTAATCGAGCCAAAACAAATGCCGCAACCCGACGCATGGAAACAGGTCGCCCGCCAGACGGGCGTCGCGGAGATCCGCAAGCTCCTGGGGCAGTACCGGGTCGACCTCACGGTCCCGGGCGCGCCGAACGCCCTTGCGATCAAGCTTTACGAGAAGCAGGACGGCCGCTATGAGGCCGTTGCG
>DATNQJ010000298.1:0-2578 GCA_036704085.1 Stenomitos sp. | reverse complement strand
TCGACGTAGAATGGCACACGGGCGCGCACACGGCGTTGACGATCGATCGGCCGCTGGTCGGGGTCTGGGCGCCCAAGACGCCGCAGGCGGCGGTGCAACGGATCCGGGAGCTGCTGCCCGAGGAGGACTACGCCACGATCGCGGCGAAGCTGAACGCGGAAGGTTTCAGCACGGCGAAGGGCCTGAAGTACGATGACAGGTCCGTGGGCTATGTCGCTCGCAGCCGCGGCTTGGGCCGCGGACGCGGCAGGCACGGCCAGCGGAGCGAACCCTGAAAGTCGAACTGGTGCATCATGAAGAGGGTCACAAGGGGACGATCAGCGAATTCGAGCTTGTTACTATGAGAAATCGACTGGAGCGTGGCCGACTCCACAAGGCTCAGCGCGGCGAGCTCTTTTACCGCGTGCCCACCGGCTACATCAAGCTCTCCTCGGATCGAATCGAGATGGACCCCGATGAGCAGGTCCGCGATGTCGTCCGCCTGATCTTCGACAAGTACGACGAGATCGGCAGTGTGTGGGGCGTCTTCCACTACCTGATCCGCAACCACATCCGACTCGGGTTTCGTCCGTTCCACGGACCCCATCGGGGCAACCTGGAATGGCGGCGCCCGGTCCTGGTCACCGTCTTCGAGATCCTGAGAAACCCGATGTACGCGGGGGCCTACGCCTATGGCCGCCGCACGTGCCAGCGCGCCCGGACGGCCCCGGAGGAACACAGTGGCGCCGGCAAGTGGGTCCCCATGGACCAGTGGAAGGTCCTGAAGCACGATTGCCTGCCAGCCTACATCACGTGGGCTGAGTACCTTGCGCACCAAGAATGCTTGCGCCAACACCGATCCGGTTTTGGCTCCAAGGGAAGCCCCCGTGATGGCTCGGCGCTGCTCGGTGGGTTGCTGGTCTGCGGCACCTGCGGTCGGCGTCTCCAGCCCACTTACCGGTCCCCAGACCGGGCCTATTACAATTGCGTCCGGTATCTCCATGAGGCGACCGAACAGGTCTGCTTCGGCGTCAAGGCCGCGGTGATCGACGACCTGGTGACGCAGCAAGTCCTTCGCGCCCTGGAGCCCGCCGCGCTGGAATTGAGCTGCCGGGCCCTGGAGGATGTCCAACGGGAGCGCGCCCGACTGGGCAAGCATTGGAAACAGCGGCTCCAGCGCGCCCGGTACGAGGCCGAAGACGCCGAACGACGTTACCGGGCCGTCGACCCCGAAAACCGCCTGGTGGCCCGATCCCTGGAGCAGCGGTGGGAGGAGACGCTGCGGGCCGAACGTCAGGTCCGCGACGATTACGATCGGTTTCTCCGCGAACAGCCGCCGCAGCTCTCACAGCAGGAGCGGTCTCGAATTGCGGCCCTCTCGTCCGACCTCCCCGCGCTCTGGCACGACCCCGGCACGACCCACCGGGATCGCAAGGAGATCATCCGGCACCTGGTGGAAAAGGTCGTGGTCCACGGCAAGTCCGATAGCGAATATGTGGATGTCACGATCCATTGGCAAGGCGGCTTCCTCAGCCAACACGAGGTCCTGCGACCCGTCCGTTCGTACGAGCAACTCCGCGACTTCGACCAGCTCATGGACCGCATCACGACCTTGCGGCGCGACGGAAAGACCACGGTGCAGATCGCCGACGCCTTGAACCGGGAGGGGTTCAGCACGCCGAGGCGGTGTGGGGCGTTCACTGCCGAAATCGTCAACGCGTTGCTGCAGCGTCGCGGCCTGGCCAATGAGAAGACGCATACCAACCAGCTCGGGCCGCACGAGTGGTGGCTGCCGAAGCTCGCCGACGCGATCCCGGTGTCCGCCGGCAAACTTGGCGACTGGGCGCGCCGGGGGTGGATCCACGCCCGGAGGACGCCCGCTCAACGCCTCTGGGTCCTCTGGGCCGACGAGCCGGAGGTGAACCGGCTCCGCAAGCTCGCGGCCCTGTCCCACCGCGGAATGGCGGAGTACCCGTCCGAACTCACCACGCCGAGGGATCGGCGTTGACGTCCTTCCCGTTGATCCTCGGGAAGGAAGACTCGAGGGTCGACGGCGCTTAACAAGAGGGGCATTATGTCTGCGTCTTCCAGTCGTTGGAGATGATCACGACTGGACTCTTGGTCGTAAACTCGCGCGGGATGCGCTGGCGCTCGAGGCTCCTTGCATCGGAGTGCCAGGCGACCGCCTTCTCCTCTTCGGTCTGACAGAGGCACTTCAACAAGCGCACGCCCGATCGGTCGGCATAGAGCGCGTCCACGTCGTCGATCACGACGAACTCATCCTTGTGGTGAAAGAGCTTCACGTACATGCCAAAGGTGGTGGCGTTGCCTTCGATCCAGCAGCCCGTGCCGCCCAAGACGGCCCGCACCGACCGGCTTTTCGCCAAGCCCCCCGTGCCGACCAGGATCAAGAGATGGAAGTGTCCCGCGGCAAACGCCTCGAGGTACTCGCCGAGCCGTTCGTAGGTCGTGACACGCAGCACCCTCTTGGGGAGCCTCGACCTCTGCCCCCGCCTCCGGCGGCGTCTTCTCGCGGGCCCGGCAGGGGCAGGCGACGCGTTCCGTAATTCCGGATTTCCGGAATTACCGGTCGTTGCAC
>DATNQJ010000297.1:0-3572 GCA_036704085.1 Stenomitos sp. | reverse complement strand
ATCCTGCGCCACCTGATCGCCCTGAGCGGCGCAGCGAAGGGATCGATCATGCTCGGAAACACCCTGGTCCAGGCCCATTCGTTTGGACCGGACGGCGAGCCGGTGCTGCCCGTTCCGATGAACCACGAGCTGGTGGTCGAGGCTTCCCTCGATCGCAAGGTCGTGGTGGGTCCTGGCGAGGGCGGGGACCTCGAGACGGCCGTCCCCCTCACGCTCGGGCGCGAGCGGGTCGGGCTGGTCTACCTACGGCTGTCCTCTGAGCCCTCGACCGAGACCCTCGAGGCGCTCGATGCCTATGCCTCCTTCGCCGCCCAGCTGCTCTTCCAGGTGAACACCCGGGCCCTCCTTCAGCGCTCGGAAACCAGCTATACCGAGAAGCTCGACATGGCCCTGGGGCTCTACGACCTCTACGCGGACGCCATGGGGCAGGCCATCACTGACCGCATGACGGGGCTCGGCTCCAAGGCCTACCTGGAGCAGCGGATCACCGAGCAGCTGGACCACGCACGTCGCCATGCCCAGCCCCTGTCGCTCATCCTGGTGGACCTGGACCACTTCAAGGCCATCAACGACACGCACGGCCACCTCGTCGGGGATCAGGTCCTCGGCGGAGTGGGCTACGTGATCCGAGGTCAGTTGCGCCTCTCGGACGTCGCGGGGCGCTTTGGCGGGGAGGAGTTCGCCATCCTCCTGGCCGAGACCGGGTCCGAGGGGGCCCTGGTGCTCGCAGAGCGACTGCGCAAGGCGATCGAGGCCTGGTCGCTGGAGCTGCCGGCGGGTCGCCTGAAGGTGACGGCGAGCCTGGGGGTGGCCAGTCTCGAGGCCGCCATGCCCGGTGCCGCGGCGCTGGTGGATGCGGCGGATCGTGCCCTGTACCAGGCCAAGCGCTCGGGCCGCAACCAGGTCAGCCAACTCTCTTAAGAGCACCCAACAAAACCAGGCATGTGTCGCCAATGGCCACCTTTCGGCGGCTCAAAGGAACAGATTTGTTAGGCGCTCTAGCTTGCTAGCAGCCCCGCGGAGAAGCACTTATCCAACGGCGACAGGCGCCGGCGGAGCGGGAGGGACTAGGCTGGAGATCCGAGGGAGGCACCGTCCCATGGACCAGCCGTGGCCCATTCGCCTGACGCATTGGCTCAACGTCGTCTTCCTGACGCTCCTCGTCGGGAGCGGCCTACGCATCTTCAATGCCCATCCCACCCTGTACCTGGGGGAGACCTCGGATCCCGCTGAGGCCGTCTGGTCGGGCGGCGGCTTCCCGACTTTCCTGACCGTCGGCGGCTGGCTCGCCGGAGCCCGACGGTGGCACCTGGCCCTCATCTGGTGGTTCGTCGTGAACGGCCTCTGCTACGTGGCCTTCCTGGTCGCGAGCGGCGAGGCCAAACGTCGGTTCTTCCGACCCCAGGACCGGCACGGGGTGCTGCCCATGGTCCGGTACTACTTGCGGCTCGGCCCCAAGCCCGCCTACGAGGGGTACAACGCCCTCCAGAAGCTCACCTATACCCTGCTGGTCCTCCTGGGCGCACCGCTCTTGGTCTTGACCGGCCTGGCGCTGTCGCCTGCCTTCGACGCCCATTTCCCCTGGTACGTCGCCCTCTTCGGGGGCCGCCAATCGGCCCGCACCTGGCACTTTGCCCTGATGGCCGGCTTCGTGCTGTTCTCCGTCCTGCACGTGGGCCTGGTCGCAGCGGCGGGCTGGCCGACCTTGCGTGCGATGCTCGTCGGCACGCAGCGCTCCGAGGGAGGCCGGGATGCATGAGCCTCGCTTGACGCGCCGCCAACTGCTCAGAGGCCTGGGGGCCATGTCGGCCCTGAGCCTCACGGGGTGCCTCGAGGTCGACCCGCGCCATCGCCTCTGGCCGGTCCTGACGGCCTTCGAGGCCTGGAACCGGTGGCTGCTCGATCGACAAGGGGGGCGTCTGGTCAAGACCTTCCCGCCTTCGGCCATCTCGCGGGAGTTCAAGATCAACAGCCTGAACTTGCCGCCCGACTACGCCACGGGCGAATCGTCCGGGTGGAAGGACTGGCGACTGTCGGTGGAGGGCCTGGTGCGACGGCCCGGCAGCTTCAGCCTCGCGGAGGTCATGAGCTGGCCGGCCGTCGAGCAGATCACTCGGCTCGATTGCGTGGAGGGCTGGAGCGCGATCGCGCGCTGGACCGGCATCCGGCTCTCAAGCCTCCTGGAACGGGTGGGCGTGCTGCCGGGCGCGCGCTACGTGCTGTGCTTCGCGGCCGACCTCGACGATGCCGGCGTGCCCTTCTACGGCAGCCTGGATCTCAGCGCGGCCATGCACCCCCAGACCCTGCTGGCGTACGGGTTCAACGGGCAGACTCCGTTGCCCCTGGACCACGGGGCCCCGTTGCGGCTCTTGCTACCCACCCAGCTGGGCTACAAGAGTACGAAGTTCATCCACCGCCTCGCGGTCGTGCCGAGCCTTGCCGCGGTCGCCGGCGGCAAGGGGGGCTACTGGGAGGACCAGGGCTACGAGTGGTATGCGGGGCTCTGAGCATGACGAAGGGACCGAGCGAACTCGGTCCCTTCGAAGCGGAGGGTGCTACGCCGGCTCGTGCAGCGGCAGGCGCGTCTCGGTCTCGTGATCCCCTTGCGGGTGCCAGTAGGCGATCTCGGGCTCGCCGAGCTGCCAGCAGAAGAAGGCCTCGGGATGACCGCCCTTGGCCGGGAAGTCCACGAGCCCCGCCTGGAGGTGACGCACCAGCACGGCCGAGCGCTGGATGAGCCGGACCCAGGCGTCTTCCCGCTCATCGAGCATGCCCTTGGTCGCCACCAGATGAGCGGCGGCCTCGTCCCAGGCGGACTGCAGCTCCTGCATGGAGATGCGCGGAGCTCCTTCCTGGCGGGCCAAGCGCATCTTCCATTCACAGGCCAACAGGGCCTCGTTGGCCGTGCGGACTTCCTCGTAGACCGGAGCCAGCTCGGTATGGGCCGCCTCGAGCCGACGGGTCAGCTCCGGAATCAAGGCATTCGCCTCATCAAGCGTAAAGCGCATCGTGCGGATCTCCTTGGATCGGTTGGCCAGGCCAAATGAGCTGGCAATCAACCCATATCATACACCACGCAGGCCGCTTGCGGCCCTTCGGGCCGGCCGGAATGGCCGCTTGTCGTTGGTTCATGTGCACAATGACCCCGGCCCCTGCCCCGGGTATCCTAGGGCCGAGACACCATGGCGAAAAGGGAGGCTCGCATGGCCGATTTGCGCGTCAAGAAGCAGGGCGAGGAAGGAAAGCCGCTCGGGTCGGGCAAGGTCGTCATTCCCCTGTGGCCCTTCTTGCTCCTCATCGTGGTGGTGGCGGCCGGCCTGCTCCTATGGTGGCCGCACCCGCGCCAGACGTCCTACACCTACTTCAATCCCGTCACGGGTCAGAACCATGTCATCGCCTACGAGAACCGCCGCTTCACGCCGGTGCCGGACGCCACCCACCACCAGGTCACGGTGGATCCCACCGACATGTACGTGATCGGCAAGGCCGACGGTCAGGAGGTCTATGCCCCGCGCCGAGCGGGCGTTTCAGGGGGGGGCGGCGGCGCCCATGTCCTCCCGCCGACGGGACTC
>DATNQJ010000296.1:0-5623 GCA_036704085.1 Stenomitos sp. | reverse complement strand
GACCGCAAGTAGCTCTCCCTTTCGGACGGTCTTCAGGTGGGCGCGTTTCAAGCACGAGGCCCCCGAACCATCGGGGGCCTCGTCTCAAGCGGGCAAGAGTTCGTCGGGGATGGTTTGGCGTCTGAGAGCGGGAGCCTGCAGGAACTCCGGCACGACGTCTTCGAGGTCGTCATCAGGCGGAGCATTCGAAACCAGGCCTTCCAGGTGCCGGGCCAGTCGCAAGCCGGATTCTCGGCTGGTCGTGCGCCAGAGATAGAGCGCATGCGACTCGAAATTCGTATTCTCGTACAAGACGACCCGCCACTCGGGTCCTTCCCCTTTGACCGTGATGTCGGCACGCTCCCCCTTGAGGTAGAGGGCGAGCTTCCGCAGCTCTGGGCGGAGCGACTGATTCAGAACTTCGGTGTAATCCTCGAACATGTTCGGGTCTCCCCATTAGACTGGCCCCGAATGGCAACTGGATAGTCCCTGGAAGCTCTGAGTCTGGTACTGACGGATCCTATACCCCTCGAGATGGCGTTTAAATCACGTTTTCTTCACAGTGTGACCAGGCGAGGGTTGTTGCGAGGAGGTTAGGGAGCATGCTTAACATAACGAGGGTTTTAGCTCGCTTCCTCGCCGGTTCGCACGTTAGCCTGCATGATCCGCCAGCCGCCCGGCATTCGCCCCCATGTCCCCGCGTTGGCCAGGACCACTCCCGCCAGCACGAGGCTCGTCCCGAGCAGCTGGAGCGGGGAGGGGCGTTCGTGAAGCATGAGGACGGAGAGCCCGAGGGCGAACACGGGGACCAGGTAGGAGAAGCTCGCGGCGCGGCTCGCCCCCACCTTGGCGATGCCGCGGTGCCAGAGCCAGAAGGCGACCACCGTGCCCCCTACCGAGAGGTAGGCCACCCCCGCCCAAAAGGGCCAGGCCTGCCACGTGAAGGGGACGCGCAGCAGTTCGGATCCCCCGACCGGCACGAGCATCAGGGTGCCGATGGCGCTCGAGTAGGCCGAGGTCGCCAGCGGGGACAGGCGCCTGGAGGCCGCCCGTCCGAGCAGGGTGTAGCAGGACCAGCAGACGGCCGCCGCCAGGTAGAGCAGGTCGCCGACCAACCGGTCGGGATGGGTGGCGAAGGTCGCGATTGCCTCGTGAAACACCAGTCCCTCGCCGAGGATGGCCACGGCGAGTCCCAGGAGGCGCGCCAGCGTCACGGATTCGCCGAACAGGAGGCCGGCCAGGAAGAGGGTGAGCAGCGGGTGCAGGGCCGGGGTGATCATGGCCCCGTCGGCGGCGCTCGCCCGCTGCATGGCCTCGAACGAGATCCAGTTGTAGCCGAAGACGCCGGTGGCCCCCATGCCCGCGAGCACGAGCCAGTCGCGTCGGGTGGGGCGCACCTCCATGCGTCGGCGGGGGAGGTAGAGCGCAAAGAACAGGGGAGTCGCGAGCAGGAACCGCCAGGCCCCCACGGCGAGCGGTGCGGCATGGTGCACGCTGAGGGTGCCGACGACGAAGAAGCCGCCCCAGAGGGCTGCGACCAGGATGAGCGAGAGGGTGGTCATGCCCCCAGTGTAGCGGCTGGGGGCCGCGGAGTCATGCGCCGCCCGGGGCCCTTACCACTCCTCGAGCACGTCATGGCGCACCACGGCGCCCGGCTCGAGGGAGAGGCCGTCTCCGATCGAGATGTACTCGAGGATCTGGCAGCCGCTGCCGAGCAGGTTGCGATCGCCGATCTGGACGCCGCTCGCGATGTTGACCCCTGCATGGATCACGTTGCAGCTGCCGATGTGGGCGTCGTAGCCCACCGTCACGTTGGAATTGAACAGGTTGAAGTCCTGCACCTCGATGTCGCAGGTGAAGCGGCAGCCGGCGGTGATGACGTTGCCGCGGCCGAACTCCACGCGTCGGAAGTCCAGGGTGGCCGACGGGTGGATGAGGTTGGGATACTCGAAGCGATCGCCCTGTTCGAGGTATCGTGCGAGGACGCCGGCCCGGACCTGGGGGCGGCCGATGGCGATCACGAGGTCGGCCTCGAAGCTTTGCGAAAGTAGCCAGTCGTCATCGCCGATAATGGCTCCAAGGCCGAGGTCCTTTCCGACCAGGGCCGTGGAGTTTCCGATGAACCCCATCAGGTCCCAGCGGTGGTCTCGGGCGTTCACGTGCTCGACGATCATGGCCATTTCGCGGGCCAGACCGCCGGTTCCGATGATGATGAGGCGACGTCGCACGGTAGGGTCTCCCTGGCCAGGCCTGGATTCAATCAAGCGATGATATACCCAAAGGCACGCCAGATGTGCACGGGAGGATGGCGTTGAGACGGCTAAGCAAGGAAGAGAAAGAGCTCAGCTATGTATTCATGCGCAAGGTCTTCGAGCAGACGGGGCATACGCCGCGATCGCTGACCTACACCCGCGTCCTGAGCCAAGAGTTGAACCTCAACCATGCCTTGATCGAGGTCCTGGCGACGCAGCTGAAGGAACGGGGCCTCATCGACATCAAGGGAGCGGGCGGTGGCCTGCGCATCACGCCCCAGGGGGCGCGGGAATTGGACGAGGCGGACGCCGCGGGTCAGACCGAGCACCTCGCCCGGCCGCGCAACGAAACGAGCGCCGTCGACTGACGGCGCCCGCGTTCGGAACTCGGCGGCTTAGACGTGGCCGCCGCTGGCGAAGAGGTAGACCACCAGGGCCAGGACGAACCCCAGCACGATGGCGCCAATCGCGACCCCACCCGCGGGCGGGATGACCGGCGTCGGTTCGACCGGGGTCTGGGTGGCGGGCGCGGCTTTCACGGTTTCCATGCTTGTTCCTCTGGGTGAGCGCGTCGATTCCAATGCTGGGCCGGCCACTTCCGGCCCAAACCCAGAGCAGTATAACACTTTCGTCCCCCCTAGGCGTCAAGCACCGGGCCGCTGGTCCCTTGGCCGCCTTGAGCGTAGAATGGGGCCATGCGGATCGCGGGACTGAACTTCGAGGTCGGAGCCTCCACCGGAGCCCGGCACCTCATCTGGGCGCAGGATTATCGCCTCCTGGGGATCGTGGCCATCCCCTCCGGCACGTTGCTCTGCCAGCAGGCAGAGGGGCCCGTGACCTCCCGGGGCGGCCTTCCCGATTGTCCATGGTGCCTCAAGGAGGCCGAGAAGCTCGACCCGGACTTCGAGCTCGAGACCCCGCCGCCCCCCGATCAGATGCGCCTGTTCTAGCCGCTCCCCTGACGCCTCGCCGACGCATCCGCTAGGCGAGGGTCGTGCTGGCGGTCATGAAGCGATTGCGACCCCCGGCCTTGGCGGAGTACAGGGCGCGATCGGCCGCTCCGATCAAGTCCTCGGCCGTGGTCGAGGGCTTGGGATCGAGGCTGGCGATGCCCATGCTCAACGTCACGTAGGGGGCACAGCTCGACTGGGCATGTGGTAGGGCGAGGGCCGCCACGTTCTGTTGAATCTTGGCCGCCAGGTGCTCGGCCCGCTCCAGGGGCGTATCCGCCAGGACGAGGGCGAACTCCTCGCCACCGTAGCGGGCGGCCAGATCGCCCGGGCGCTGGGCCACGCGGGCGATCGCCCGGGCCACGGCGACGAGGCAGGCATCCCCCGCCAGGTGGCCATAGCGGTCGTTGTAGGCCTTGAAGAAGTCGATGTCCAGCATGATCAGGCTGACCGGATGGCCCTTGCGCGCCCCGCGCCGCAGCTCCCGGGCGAGGAACTCGTCAAAGGCGCGCCGGTTGGGAATTCCCGTCAGCGCGTCGTGCGTGGACAAGCGCTCGAGGCGTCCGTTGGCCTCCTGGAGCTGGGTCATCAGCTCAACCAGGGTGCGCTCGTGGGCCTTGACCGTGTCTAGCTCCTGCTTGAGCCGGAGGGCCGAGCGGATGCGGGCCATGAGCTCCACGCGGTCGATGGGCTTGCGGATGAAGTCCATGGCGCCGGCCTGGAAGGCCTGCTCGATGTCGTGGGAGCCGGTCTTGGCCGTGATCACGATGATGGGCGTGTCGTCGAGGGCCCGATCCGAGCGAATGCGCCGGCAGGCCTCGATGCCGTCCACGTCGGGCATCATCAGGTCCAGCAGGATGAGATCGAGGGGGCTGCGCCCGTCGGCGGTGCGCTCGCTCAGTAGCGTCTGCGCCGACTCGAAGGACTCGGCGATCTGGACATCCTCATAGCCGGCCTGGCCCAGCAGAGCCTGCAACACGAGGCGCATCTCCTCGGCGTCATCG
Source organism: Stenomitos sp. (assembly GCA_036704085.1). Taxonomy (GTDB): domain Bacteria; phylum Cyanobacteriota; class Sericytochromatia; order S15B-MN24; family UBA4093; genus DATNQJ01. Next base: position 1,438 of record DATNQJ010000296.1, on the reverse strand, counting down.
ATGACCAGGAGGCGGCGTCTCGGGGGTTCTGGAGGCGTCGCCCCCTCGAGGGCGGGCGGGATGTGCTCGTTGTCTGCTGCCAGCATACGGGCTCCGTCGCGAAGGTCCTTTCCCAATTCCACTCATCATGCCCAAACTGACCCCGCGTTTGACACGCGGGGGCCATGCGATCCCATCGGCACGTGGGGCGCTCACCTGAAGCCCCCCATTCGTGAGCGTGGTCCCGCTCATTCACATCTTTTTCACGGCGGCCTGGTGTCATGGTCCTGACGCAGCCGCGGGGGCTGCGCCCGATCGAGCCAAGAGGAGGAGGAACGGGATGCGGCAAGGGTATTGGTTGCTCGGAGCCTTGGTGGCCATGAACGTCCTTGTGATGCCGGCTTATGCCTTCAATGGCGATCCGGCGAAGGGCAAGGCCCTCTTCATGACCAAGGGCAGTAGTGCCAAGGCGTGCATGACGTGTCACCCCAAGGGCTTGAGCACCGGGGAGACCTACAAGGGAAAAGACATTCCGGAGCTCACGGACGAGTTGAGCGAGGCCAAGCTGCGGCGCAAGACCTTACGCTTCCTCAAGGTGCAGGGAACGACGCTCTCGGAGACTCAGCTGAACGATCTGCTCACCTTCGTCCAGCAGATCCCGAGCAAGGGCTTCGGCCCGGTGCCTCGTGAGTGGCAGGCGTACGTCAAGAAGACCGTGGGACAGTAGGACAGGGAGCGAGCCATGAGCGATCTGAACCGTTTCAGCAAGGCCGAACGCCGATTGCACTGGACGACCGTCCTCTCCGTGGCGATCCTCGCGGTGACGGGCTGGTTCATCTGGCGCAAGGAGGACGACTGGGAGATCAACGGCATCAACGTCCTCTCCCAGTCGCACGTGTGGGTCGGCGCCCTGCTGCTTTTGGTGGGAGCGGGCCTTTACCTCTTGTCGCGGCGCCCCAAGTTGCCGGCCGCAGCGGTGCGCTTCAACCCGGGCCAGCGGGTGAGTCTGCGCCTGACGCAACTGCTGCTCGGGGTCATGACGGTGTCGGGCCTGGCCTTGTACCTGCGCTCCTGGATCGAGATGAGCAAGCCGGTCCGGACGGTCCTCCGGCAGGTGCACTTTTACAGCGGCGCCACCCTCCTGGCGTTGGTCGCCTTGCACGTGGTGATGGTCCTCGTGGTACCGAAGAACCGGGGCCTCCTGCGGGGAATGCTGACCGGTCGAGTCACCCGTCGTGTCGCCCTGCGCAGCAGCCCGGAGTGGGTGGCCCGCCTGGAGGCCGAGCCTTCGGGATCCTAGACGACCGGTTCCCTTTCCGGAGCGGCTGGCTGGATGGCCAGCCGCTTCCAGATCATGTAGACGGGCAGGCCCAACAGCACAAGCCCGAGGCCCGGCCAGGTGTAGTTGGGCTTGAAGACCAACAGAACCGCCATGATGAGCGTTGCGACGAGCAGGTAG
>DATNQJ010000295.1:0-3235 GCA_036704085.1 Stenomitos sp. | reverse complement strand
TGTAGAGCGCATCGATCGAGCCGAGCGGGGTGTAGAGGACATTGACCTTGTCGTTGTACGCCGCCAGGCCGAACTGCTGGTTCATGTTGGCCTGCAGCGCGGCGATCGAGTCCTTTACCTCGGTGATGTTCTTCTGCAGGTCACCCATGCGGGTTTCCATCTGGTGGGCGAGGACGAGGGTAAGCTGGCGCTGCGCCGCGAATTGCTCCAGGAGCTGTTGCTGACGCTCTGCGGAGCCATCGTCGCCGCCCAGGCCCAACGCCGAGAGCGCCGAGCCCATTAGCGAGCCGCCGATTTCGCCGAGGGCTCCCTTGCCGATCTCCACGGCGATGCTTCCCAGGATGTTCCCAGAGTCCCCCAGCAGCAGGTGGGAGAAGTCGTAGGTGGTCGTGGAGTCCGCCGAGACCTGGCCGGCCAGCTCGGAGATCAGCGCGCTGAATCCCCCTTGGCCCTCCGCCACGGTCATGAAGCGCTGCTGGCTGAACGCCTTGAGCGTGGGGTTATCGAGCCCCATCCCGACCGAGATCCCGTCTGGGAGCTTGAGGAAGTGCGCGACGGCCGCCTGCGTGTCAGAAAGCGAGGCCTGCGGAGCGAGGTCCAGCTTGGCGGCCACGAGCGTCGTCGCCGCATTGACGTAGATGCGATCGATGAGCGGGTTGAAGTTCCGGACGTCGGCCTTGAGCACGACCGTCGAAGGAGCGTCGCCGCGCGTGCCGCCGGAAACCTCGACCCGGAAGTCCTTGAGCTGGGAGCTGGGCAGGGAGACGGCGAAGAACCCGTTCGGGTCGGTGGCGTTGGCGGTCTCCTGCAGCACCGCACCCGACGGATCGAGGATCTTGACCGTGGCTCCGTTGAGGGGGGCATCCAGGAAGGCCTTGCCGAGCACCACAGAGGCCACCGTCTGGGTGCTCGGGGCCGTGCTCGCCGAGGTGGTCGGGGCGGGGCTTTGTGGGGCGGGCGCACACGCCCCCAGCATCAGGGTGAGGGCCAGGGGAAGGACTCCGAGCAGGCGATGGCGACGAACCATGGACGGGGGTCTCCTTAGCGTGTGATAAGCAGCCGGAAGCACTATACGGGTAGGGTGTATTAGAACACTCTAACAAGCGCTTGCCATAGGAACAAGTAGGCCTATGGCTGATGTCCTGTAATCAGGTCATTCGATCGCCGGGACGGGACGTTTTCAGACGATCCGCCTATGATGCTAGACTGGCGTTCGTAACATTGCCGCTGCTCTGAATAGTGGTAACGGTGAAACGGAGATGGACAAGGTCGATTTCAAGAAAACGCTCAAGGCGCTTTATTAGGCCCCGACCGATCGGTTCGTGCTCATGGAGGTCCCCGTCATGCCGTTCGTCATGGTGGACGGCGGCGGCGATCCCAATACGGCACCTGCTTACCATCAGGCGGTCGAGTGGTTATATGCTGTCAGCTACGCCATGAAGTTTGTCGCCAAGGCTGCGACGAATCGGGACTATGTGGTGCCTCCCCTCGCGCGGCCTGGTGCATGGCGGCCCGCACCATGAGGTCTACCTGAGCGATCCGCGAAAGGTCGAGCCCAGCAAACTGAAGACCCTCCTGCGCCAATCGGTCTCTCGAGCCCGCGGTTAGGACAGGATCTCGACGTACCCGTCCGTTCCATGCACGCGGATCCGCTGCCCATCCCGGATCAGCCGGGTGGCATGCTCCACGCCCACGACGGCCGGCAGGCCATACTCCCGGGCGATCACCGAGCCATGGGTCATCAGGCCCCCCACCTCCGTCACCAAGCCTTTGATCGCAACGAACAGGGGGGTCCAGCTGGGATCCGTGAAGGCCGTGACCAGCACGTCCCCCTCCTCCAGATGCGCCTCGTCGATGCTCCGGATGACCCGGGCGCGCCCCTCGATGACCCCCCGCGATACCGGCATCCCCACCAGGGCCTCGGCCGGTAGGTGGTCGCGCTGGTAGGCCCCGGCGATGATCTCTCCGTCCGAGGTGATGACGCGGGGCGGGGTGAGCCGCTCGTACAGCTCGTGCTCGGCCTTGCGGCGCTCGATGAGCGAATCGTCCAGTTCATGCGTTCGAACCACTTCCCGGAACTCCGGAAAGGTCAGGTAGTCGAGGTCCGCCTTGTCGCGGACCACCCCGGCCTGCACGAGCCGTTCGGCCTCCTTCGAGAGGGCCTGCTTGTAGAGGTAGTAGCGGCTGACGATGGCGTACTTCGGGAACTCACGGTAACCTGTGATGGCCCGCAGCGTCTCGATCTTGTGCCGGGTCTCCTCGGCGAGTCGTTCGCCGTCCGGCAGTTGCCGCAACCTTGAAAGCAGGTCCTGCGCCTTGGCTTCGGCTTCCAGTCGCCCCTGCTCGAACCTCCGGCGGCTCTCGCCGGGCGCGAAGTTTCGGATGTTGCCCAGGAGCATCGGCAGCAGGGTGGTGGGTTTCTCGCCCCAGCGGGGCCTGGTGAGGTCGATCTCGGCGGCGCAGCGCATCCCGTATCGGTCCAGAAAAGCCCGGATGGCCTCGCTGGCGGCCTGCCCCCCCTCGATCCCGACCAGCCCGTCCAGGTACGTTTCCTCCCTGGCCTGCTTCAGGTAGTCGACCACCGCGGGATTCGGACGGATCACGTCGGCGACGTCGAGCAGGTCCAGCCCCATCTGCGAGGTGATGTTGTCCGGCACGGACTGGGAGAGCGTGTCGGCCACGTTCGTCTCGTCCAGCCACTCCTTCATGTGGTCGTTGAGCCACCACACGAGGGTCGGCCCGGCCCAGATCAGGCCCACGCTACGGGGGTCGGTCATCTGCTTCTTGAGCAGTTGAATGTCCTCCAGCACGTAATCGAACAGCTCCGGGCCCGACTTCGAGTGGATGTTTTGCCTCAGCTCCTCGATCGAGGCCAGGGTCTCCTTGATCAACTCGTCCACCACCGAGGGGTCGACGTCGGCCGGTGCGGCTTGATGGCCACGCGCGGGGCTCGGTTGGCTGCTATCTCCCGAGGGCGGCTCGACCGGTCCCAGCCGGTCCATGAGGGTCAACAGCGCGTCCTTGGTGAGCGGATCGCCCTTGCCAAGGGTGCCCATCAGCATCGCCCGGCCGGCCGATGTGGCCAGCTGGGCCGAGATATCGACGAACAAGCGCCCGCCCGCCTCGGGCCGGTGGATGAAGCCGGTCAGCTGATACACCGAGAGGCCCAGGGGCTTCAAGGCCTCGGTCATCATCTGCTGATGACCGACCGAGACGTAGACGTGATACCGGTCGT
>DATNQJ010000294.1:0-3331 GCA_036704085.1 Stenomitos sp. | reverse complement strand
GTCTTGTTGGCGAGCCTCGCGGCCTACCCGCTCGCGCGCATGCGCTTCCGGGGGGCCAAGGGGATCGAGGCGGCGCTCCTGGCGACCCTGATGGTGCCCCTGCCCGTCCTGATGATCCCGCTCTTCCTCCTGGTGACCCGGCTCGGGCTCATCAACTCGTACGCGGGCCTCATCCTGCCCACGGCCGTCAACGCCTTCGGGATCTTCCTCATGCGCAACGCCTTCCAGGCGGTGCCGCGGGAACTGGAGGAGGCCGCCCTCATGGACGGCGCGAGCTCCTGGCAGATCTTCTGGCGGGTCCTGATCCCGCTCGTCACCCCGTCTTTGGCCACGCTCGCCATCTTCGACTTCGTGGCCGCCTGGGGGGACTTCCTCTGGCCGCTCTTGGTCCTCAAGAACCCGGACCTCTACACGCTGCCGGTGGGCATCGCGTACCTCGCCGGGACCTTCTCGGCCAACTGGCGCCTCATCGCCGCCGGATCCGTGCTCGCGATCCTGCCCATCCTCCTGGTCTTCCTCTTCCTGCAGCGCTTCTTCATCGCCGGCCAGACGGCCGGAGCGGTCAAGGGCTAAACCTTTACCGAAGTTTACTCTCGGCTTCCGGATCCCTTTACCGACTCCCCGCAGGGATCTCCCATAACCAGGGTGTGACCCCTAGGCGACGGGAGGTGCCCCATGCCGAACGCCATCGACAATTTCCAGAGCTTCTATTCCCAGTACCGGAACGCCCCGGCGGCCCCGGCCCAGGGAACCACGGCACCTGCCCAGCCCGGCGTTGGGAATGCCCCCGCCTACAACCCCTACGCGTCGGGTTACACGCCGGATCCGCGCCGCGGCACCCCTCAGCCCTTGGGGACCCAGCAGCCGGTGGGCGCTCAGCCCCAGCCCTGGAACAACCCCAACTACCCGCAGCAGCCCGGCCAGCAGCTCCCCGGTCAACAGGTTCCCGCCCAGACGTCCTATCCGGCGGGATACCCCCAACCCGGCTATCCGCAGCAGGCTGGCATGCCGGGCTATCAGGGCCCCCTGACCCAGACCCTGGGGGCGTTCCGTGGCGTGGTGAACGACAAGGGCTACGACGAGTTCGTCCAGAAGACCGCCCCGGTCATCGACACCGCCATCCCCCTCATCACGGGCATCGTCGGCCTCTTCAACAAGAAGAAGCCCGACCAGCCGGCCCAGAACCCCCAGACCGTCCAGACCATGCCGGGGGCCCTACCCGGGCAGACCCCTCCGAGCCCCGGTGCGGTCTACGCTCCCAATACCCAACCGGTGTACCAGCAGCCGGCCTATCCCCAGCCCGGCTATCAGCAGCCCTATCCGGGGACCCCGCCCTTCAGCCCGACGGGCGGCAATGACTGGGGCGCCCAGGTCAACCAGGGTATCCAGGGGGTGGCGGGTCTGGTCAACGCCATCGGCGGCCTCTTCAAGTAACGTTACGTCCGCGTCAGACGAGCCCCGGAGGACATCCTCCGGGGCTCGTCGCGTCGGGCGTTTGCGATCGTTGTAAACATCCTTTACAATACAAGCGACGGTCCAACGACGGATCCGCGCCGAAATCATATAGGGGGTAGAAACACGCATGGCCACGACCCTTCCTGCGATCTTCCAGCAAACCATCGCCCAGTTCGGAGATCGGCCCGCCTTGATGTTCAAAGACGGCGGTCGCTATCGCTCGTTCACCTACCGTGAGTTCAACCGCCGCGTCGACCACCTGTCGGCCTTCCTCATGGAGGCGGGGGTGGGCCACGGGGAGCGGGTGGCCCTGTTGAGCGAGAACCGACCCGAGTGGGTCATCGCCGATCAGGCGCTGCTTGCGATCGGCGCCATCGACGTGCCCATCTACCCGACCTTGACTGGTCCGCAGGTCGCGCAGCTCCTCAACGACTGCGAGGCCAAGGCGGCATTGGTCTCGACCCGCGCCCAGCTCGACAAGCTGCTCTCGGTGGCCGCCGACATCCCGTCCCTGGAGCTCGTGCTCGTCATGGACGAGGTCGATGGCCACCTGCCCGAGCGGGTCATGCGCTTCGAAGCGGCGCTGCGCCAGGGCGAGGCCAGCCGCGATCGCATGCAGGACGCCCTCAAGGGCCGGCGCGAGGCGATCCGGCCGGATGACCTGGCCTCCATCGTCTACACCTCGGGGACGACGGGCGAGCCCAAGGGCGCCATGCTCACCCACCGCAACTTCACCTCCAACGCGCTGACGGCCGCGGGCGTGCTCGGCGTCGAGTCCACGGACATCGAGCTGTCCTTCCTGCCCCTCTCGCATGTCTTCGAGCGGGTCGTCTACTACGCGCTGCTCTCTTCGGGCGCCACCATCGCCTACGCCGAGAGCATCGAGACCCTGCCCCAGAACCTCATCGAGGTGCGCCCGACCCTTCTGGTCTCGGTTCCGCGCGTCCTCGAGAAGATCTACGCCCGCACCCTCGAGAAGATCGAGCACGACGCGCCGCTCAAGCGCGAGGTCTTCTACGCGGCTCTCGAGATCGGCGAGTTCTTCCACAAGGTCATGAACGAAGAGGGCCGGGTGGTCTTCCCGACCAACGTCCTCTATCAGGCGGCCGACCGCCTCGTCTTCAAGCAGATCCGCGAGGCCCTCGGCGGGCGCCTGCGCTTCATCGTGTCGGGGGCAGCCCCCCTGGCTGCCGAGATCGGCCGCTTCTTCCAGATCACGGGCGTGCCGGTCGTCGAGGGCTACGGCCTCACCGAGACCTCGCCGGTGCTGGCCTTCAACCCGCCCGATCGCCCCAAGTTCGGCACCGTGGGGCGTCCGCTCGACGGCGTCGAGGTGCGGCTCGCTCCGGACGGCGAGATCATCGCCCGCGGCCCCAACGTCATGAAGGGCTACTGGGGGAACGAGGCCGCCACTCGCGAGGTGCTGGACCAGGACGGCTGGTTCCACACGGGTGACATCGGCCGCTTCGATGACGAGGGCTACCTGTCGATCATCGATCGCAAGAAGGAGATCCTCGTCATGTCCAACGGCAAGAAGGTGGCGCCCCAGCCCATCGAGAACCGCCTCCAGATGCACCCCATCATCGAGCAGGCCATGCTGATCGGCGAGAAGCGCCATTACATCACGGCGCTCATCGTCCCCGATCCGGTGATCGCCGAGCGCATGGCCAAGGACGCGGGAATCGAGTGGTCCAACACCTCCGAATTGCTCGCGAGCCCGACGGTGCACGCGGCCGTGGCCGAGGCGATCGCCCATGAGAACCGGGGCCTTGCGGCCTTCGAGCAGATCAAGCGGTTCGAGCTCTTGCCCCATGCCTTCAGCCAGGAGTCGGGCGAGCTCACGCCGACCCTCAAGCTCAAGCGCCGGATCATCACC
>DATNQJ010000293.1:0-2909 GCA_036704085.1 Stenomitos sp. | reverse complement strand
AAGGAGGACACAGCCTTAGTAAGCTCTGCTATCATGGTGGGATGACTACTGCTCTCACCCTCGTCGCCACCACCGCCATGGGCCTCGAAGCCCTCGCCGCCCACGAGCTACGCGCGCTCGGCTATGCGGATGCCAAAGCAGAGAACGGACGTGTCGTCTTCTCGGGAGACTGGACCGCCGTCGCTCGTACCAACACCTGGCTCCGCACCGCCGAGCGCGTGCTCATCAAGCTGGGCGAGTTTCCCGCCAGGACCTTCGACGACCTCTTCGACCAGACCAAGGCCCTGCCCTGGGAGGAGTTCCTGCCCGAGGATGCCTTCATCCACGTCGAGGGCAAGAGCCACCAGTCCCAGCTCTCGAGCGTGCCCGCGGCCCAGGGCGTGGTCAAGAAGGCCATCATCGAGGCCCTGAAGCGTCGCTACAAGCGAGAGCGCTTCATGGAATCGGGCGCCCGCTACGGGATCCTCATCGACCTGCGCAAGGACGTGGCCACGCTCACCCTCGACACGACGGGCACGGGCCTCCACAAGCGCGGCTACCGCAAGCTGACGGCCCCCGCGCCCCTGCGCGAGACGCTCGCCGCCTCGCTGGTGATCCTCAGCCGCTGGCACCCCGATCGCACCCTGGTCGATCCGCTCTGCGGATCCGGCACCATCCCCATCGAGGCGGGGCTCATCGCCCGCAACATCGCTCCGGGGCTCGGCCGGGACTTCGACTCCTCCAAGTGGGAGGTCATCCCCTCGAAGGTCTGGAGCGAGACCAAGCGCGAGGCCGAGGACCTGATCCGGCGCGACGTGGAGATTCGCGGTCTCTATGGATCGGACATCTCCGCCGAGGTGCTGAGCACCGCGCGCTACCATGCCAAGCTCGCGGGCCTCGAGGACGTGATTCACTTCGAGAAGAAGGCCGTCCAGGACTTCGCGACCAAGAAGAAGTACGGCTACGTCATCACCAACCCTCCCTACGGCGAGCGCCTCGGCGACAAGCCCGAGGTCGACCAGCTCTACCGGGACATGGGCCAGGTGTTCAAGCCGCTGGAGACGTGGTCGTTCTTCATCCTCACCCCGCATCCGGACTTCGAGCGGCTCTTCGATCGAGTGGCCCACAAGAAGCGCAAGCTCTACAACGGCAACATCCGCTGCGACCTGTACCAGTACTTCGGCCCCCGTCCGCCCAAGGAGGAAGCCGCAGCCGATCTCGGGGTCGCCCCCGGCGATGTGTGAAGGCCTCGTCGAGAGCCTGTGGAGGAACCGCACGTTTCCACTGCCGGCCCTCGAGGACGCTGAAGGCGATCGCCTTCCGGCGGGCATGGAGGTCATCGACGCCCATGTCCACCTCTTTCCCCCGAGGGTCTACGAGGCCATCTGGCGCTGGTTCGAAGCCCATGCCTGGCCCATCCGCTACCGACTCTACGCCGAAGAGACGATCCAGTTCCTCTTGGAACGGGGCGTCCAGCGAATCGTGGGCCTACACTACTCCCATGTGCCCGACATGGCCCGCACCCTCAACCGCTATGCCGCGGAGCTAGCCGCCGCCCACCCGCAGGTCTGGGCGCTCGGCACGGTATTGCCGGGCGAACCCGAGGCCGAGGCCATCGTGCGCGAGGCGCTCGGCCCCCTGGGACTCCGGGGGATCAAGCTGCACTGCCATGTCCAGAAGGTCACGGCCGATGACCCGCGGCTCGATCCCATCTACCGCCTCTGCGCGGAAGCCGGCCGGCCGGTGGTCATCCACTCGGGGCGAGAGCCCGCCTCGGAGGCCTATGGCTTCGAGGCCCGGCGCCTCCTCTCCGTGCACGCCATGCGGCGGGTGCTCGAACGTCATCCCCGCTTGAAAGTGGTCGTGCCGCACCTGGGCGCTGACGAGATCGAGGCCTATGCCGATCTCCTGGGTGAGTTCGAAGGCCTCTGGCTCGATACGACCATGATGCTCGCGGATTACTTTCCCCAGCGGCCCGCCGCCGAGTTGCTTCAGCGTTGGGGGCACCGCATGCTCTACGGATCGGACTTCCCGAACCTCCCCTATGCCTGGGATCGCGAACTGAAGCGCCTGAATTCCCTCCCGCTGGAGACCGCCACGCGCTCGGCCCTCCTGGCCGGAAACGCCCGCAAGCTGTTCGGTTAAGCGGTTCGAGCAAAACGTTCAGGAGGCTAGCGGCCCTCAAGTCGCCGGTGCCCTTGGAGAGCCTCTCGGTAAGCGAGGAGCAACCAAGAGGTGGCGAACAACTTTAGCGAACTTGGATGGGGATACTGGGCATTTCTCATACTGCTAACGATGGAGTGCTCCTCTATAAACAATCCTCGTGAGAGAGGGCCCCCCAGCCAAGTAAGGGACACGCGCCATCGCCCTCCACGTACCCTCAAGGGGCCGTCCTCTCGGCACAGAGGAGGTGCATGATGCTCAGAAGGCTTCCCTTGGTCACCTTGGGAGCGGCGATCGCCCTGGCGGCCTGCACGCAGACACCGTCCCCGCTCAACCCTGCCCATCCCGCGTCTGGCCCGTACCGGGTCCAGCAGGCGGACAGCGAGGGGGCGAATGACGCGTCCCTCGACGCCATCATCCGAGAGCTTGATGCCGAGGGCGGCGGCGGGCAAGCCGCCACGGAGTCGGCGGTCCCCATGCAGTCCCAGATGTCCCGGCGTTTTTTCGCCCAGCAAGCCGGTGACCCGGATCAGGATCGAGACCGGATGCGCGACCGGGACCAAGATCGCGATCGGGATAGGGGATACGGCTGGTACGGCGGCTATGGGTACGGGCCGTATGGCTACGGCATCTTCGCCCGCTGCCAGCGCATCTACCAGCGCTGCCTGAGCCGTTCCTATCTGTACTACAGCGGTCCCAACTCCTACCAGTTCTGCCGGCGCATCCGCAACCGCTGCGTCAGCGCGCAGTGGATCCGCTAGTCACGT
>DATNQJ010000292.1:0-2608 GCA_036704085.1 Stenomitos sp. | reverse complement strand
CGCCATCAGGTGGTGCCGGTCCTCAAGGAGCTGAACCCCGCCCTGCCGCAGACGCTCGCCGGTAACCTCGAGGTGCTCGGCGCCGAGGACGCGTGGCTCGCCACCTCCGCTCGCGACGCCTTCGCGCCGCTGGTGCGCCATGAGGAGCCGGGACTGCTCGCCTGGGAGGAGGCGGGCTTCGGCAAGCTCCCTGTCGCCTTGCAGCGACGCGCCCTGGCCATGGCCTACGACGCCGTGGTGGGCTCGCGCCGCGGCCTGAGCTTCGAACGCATCGAGCGCATGCGCGCTCCGGATCTGCGTGCGCTGGATCTCGGTGCGGGCCTGCGCCTGGTCTCGGAGCACGGCCTCCGGTGGCTGGCCGCGCCCTTCGAGGCCCCCGAGCCGGTCTGGGCCGAGCCCGGACTCGTGGTGGACCCGTGGCGGGTGTGCCTGGAGGTCGGCACGCCGGACGAGGCCGGTCCCCTGGGCCCGGACGCGGTCGCCTTCGATGCGGATCGGCTCCGAGGCCCCCTGGAATGGCGCACCGCACGGCCTCGAAGCGATCGCTTCGCCCCATGGGGCCACCAGCAGGCCCACTCTTTGGAGCGCTTTCTCGCCAAGGAACACGTTCCAACGCCCCTCAGAGAGCGACTCCTCGTTCTAGCGATGGGCGACGAAGTGGTGTGGGTGGTCGGTCTGCGCCGGAGCCACGTGGCGCCAATCCACGAGGGAACGCGTTGGGCCTTGATCGCGCGTCATGACAAGCAAACGTGGTTTGACAGGGGCAATACCGACCCCTACCATGATTAGGCTTTTGGAGGAGGACGGCGTCACTTTGAATAAAGTTTGGAAAAGCAGCGGTATCTATATCCTCTTGGTGCTGGTCGCGATCGCGTTCATCACCTCGCTATGGAACAAGCCCCCCAGCAAGATCGATGAGGTTCCCTACTCGGCCTTCCTGTCTCAGGTGGAAAAGGGCGAGATCAAGCGGGTCACCATCTCGAAGTCCACGGGCATCATCCTGGCGGAGCCGAAGACCGGCGATCGCCACGAGAAGTCCGTCGCGCCCGAGAACGATCCGCGCCTCTTCACGGCGCTCGACAAGAGCGGCGTCGAGTACGAGATCAAGGCCCCTGACCAGTCCAGCTGGTGGGTGAGCCTGCTCTCGACGATTCTCGTGCCGGTGCTCATCATCGTCGGCCTGTGGATCTTCATGCTGCGTCAGGCCCAGTCGGGCAGCAATCAGGCGATGAGCTTCGGCAAGTCGCGGGCCAAGATGATGGTCGAGAACAAGCCGCGGGTCACCTTCGCGGACGTCGCGGGCATCGACGAGGCCAAGGCGGAGCTCCAGGAGATCGTCGATTTCCTGAAGAGCCCTGAGAAGTTCCAGGCGCTGGGCGCTCGGATCCCCAAGGGCGTGTTGCTCGTGGGTTCGCCCGGTACCGGTAAGACCCTGTTGGCCAAGGCCATCGCGGGTGAGGCCGGCGTGCCCTTCTTCTCGATCTCGGGGTCGGACTTCGTCGAGATGTTCGTCGGCGTCGGCGCGAGCCGCGTCCGCGACCTCTTCGAGCAGGCCAAGAAGCACTCGCCCTGCATCGTCTTCGTGGACGAGATCGACGCGGTCGGCCGCCAGCGCGGCGCGGGCCTCGGCGGCGGCCACGACGAGCGCGAGCAGACCCTCAACCAGTTGCTGGTCGAGATGGACGGCTTCGAGCCCAGCCAGAGCGTCATCGTGATCGCGGCGACCAACCGTCCCGACATCCTGGACAGCGCCCTGACCCGTCCCGGTCGCTTCGACCGCCAGGTCATCGTCGACACCCCGGATGTCAGCGGCCGCGAGCAGATCCTCAAGGTGCACGTCAAGAACAAGCCCCTGGCCGAGGATATCCACCTCGAGCTCCTGGCGAAGCGTATTCCGGGCTTCACGGGCGCCGACATCATGAACATGTGCAACGAGGCCGCCCTGATCGCCGCGCGGAACAACCGCAAGGAGATCACGATGCAGGACTTCGACGAGGCCATCGACAAGGTCTATGCGGGTCCCGAGCGCAAGAGCCGGATCATCTCCGACGAGGAGAAGCGGACCATCGCCTACCACGAGGTGGGTCACGCCCTGGTGGCGCGCCTCATCCCGGAGTCGGACAAGGTCCACAAGATCACCATCGTCAGCCGCGGACGGGCGCTGGGCCTCACCTGGCACCTCCCCGAGGACCGGGTGCTCTTGAGCCAGTCCAAGATCGAGGCGATGATCGCGGGCCTCTTGGGCGGCCGCGCCGCCGAGGAGATCATGTTCGGCGACGTGACGACCGGCGCGGGCAACGACATCGAGCGCGCCTCGGGTCTGGCTCGCAAGATGGTCACCGAGTGGGGCATGAGCGACGTGCTGGGGCCCCTGGCCTTCGGCAAGCACAGCGAGCATGTCTTCATGGGCCGGGACTTCGGCTCGGACAAGGACTACTCGGAGCAGGTCGCGAGCGTGATCGACTCGGAAGTGAAGCGCATCGTCGAGGAGTCCTTCATCAAGGCCAAGCGCTTGCTGACCGAGAACAAGGACAAGCTCGTGAACATCGCGACCGAGCTGATGCAGAAGGAGACGCTCGACGCCGATCAGTTCGAGACGCTCTTCACC
>DATNQJ010000291.1:0-3141 GCA_036704085.1 Stenomitos sp. | reverse complement strand
AACTGAGCAAATGTTTGATTTGTCGAGGCGGCGTCCCGCGCCAGCTTCTCGAACTCTTTGCCCATCGTCGGCAGGCGGAGCTGCCGCAGATGGCTCTTGAGCAAGTCAATCGTCACATCAGACATTGTTCGATTCCTTTCGTCACAACGGTTCTGATAAGAGGGCTGAACCCGATCACTGAGCACAGTCGGTTCACAATCCTGCCCGGTCAGGTAAAGAACACGCTGACCGGACTCTTCAAGGCGGATTCGTCACTGGAGAGAGTCAGGCTGATCGAGTTGGTCACGTCCTCGGAATCGGTCGCGCGCAGGAGCTGATCGAAGCGGCTCAGGTCGGGCAGCGGCACGTGGACCTGAGGCACCGTGACCGAGCCCAGCGGCGCCGGCGGATGACCTGTCGTCGCCTCGATGGCTGCCAGCACTTGGGCACGCCGGACCACCGCCTCGGCGGCGATCAGGCCAGCCTGTCGACAGGCCTCGACCGCGTCGCGGATACGCTCCAACGGGTGCTCGGTGAGCAACTGAAGAATCCGTACGAACTGCCGTGAGCCGGTGCCCCGGCCGTGCTGCTCTTCCAGCGCAGCGCGGAAGGCGGCAAAGCCCTCGGGGAGCTTCCAATCGCGGAACACCGCTGCACTGTCCAGGGCGCCCGGCTTGTGACCCAGTGTGGCGAGATAGTGGAGCGGGTGGAGCACCATGGTGTTCCGCTCCCGAGATCGCAGGTGAGTCGCGACCGTCTGCCCCTGAGAAACGATCACGACTCGATCGATGTAGCCCTTGACGGACACCATCTGGAATGCAAACGGCCGGGGGACGCTGTAACGATTGGTGTCAAAGGCGACGGTCTGATACTTGTCTACAGGGACTGCGGGATGGATCACGCAGGGGTCGAAGCGATGGCCAGGCAGCGGCGCGGCCGCGTTCTGGTCCTCAGCAAACCGGGTGGCAATCTCGAAGGGGCCGAAGAGGGACTGCACGGTCCGCCCCCGCTCGGTTTCACATCGCTCACGGAACAACGTATTCAATTCATCCAGATCGGTCACGCACGGCACCGGGGTGGCGAACCGGCGCTGGACGGCCTTGACGGTTGATTCAGCATCGGGCTTCTCGTTGCCGCGGCGGGGCATGCAGAAGCGGGCCTCGAAGACGTAGTGGCTGGCTAACCCAACTTCCGCAGTTGGGAAGAAATCATACCCATTTTCCAGTGCTTTTTCGACGTAACTCCTTATTCGTCGGCCCGACCTCGATGGAAACACCGATGTAGTGCCAACCTGGTGTGTTGCCTTTCCTCCCAGGCCGTTCAAGATGGTTCTCGGAGGACGCCATGTATCTCCGGCACTCGACCGTCACCAAGAATGGCAAGACCCATACCTACTGGCGGCTCGTGCGCTCGGTACGCGTCGGCACGAAGGTGCGCCAGGAGACCGTCGCCCAACTCGGCGAACTCGATGCCCAGGGACGGATCGCGGCCCGACACCTGGCCGACTCGATTGTCGGTGTGGAGCGTTCCCCCGGCCTCTTTGACGAGCCCCTGTCCACCGAACCTGTCACCATCATCCCGGGACGCCTGCGGTTGGAGCGTGGCCGGCGGTTCGGGGACGTCTGGCTCGCCTGGAAACTCTGGCAGGCGCTGGGGCTCGATACCTGGCTGGCGGCCCGTCTGCCCCGAGGTCGCGAAGAGGTCCCCTGGGACCTGATGGCCGCCATCCTGGTCATCGCACGGCTCTGCGAGCCGTCCCGCGAGTTGCACATCGCCGAGCACTGGTTCCGGCGCACGGCCCTGGACGATTTGCTTGGACTGCCCGAGACCAAGGTCAATGACGACCGGCTCTATCGCGCGTTGGATCGGCTCCTGCCGTACAAGGAGGCTCTGGAAGCGCATCTCAAGGAACGCCTCGGGACCCTGTTCAAACTGGAATATGATCTGTTGTTGTATGACATCACGAGCACCTACTTCGAGGGTCAGGCGAACAGCAACCCCCTGGCCGCGCGGGGCTATTCGCGCGACCACCGATCCGACTGTAAACAGGTTTGTATCGGATTAGTTGTCAGCCGCGAAGGCTTCCCGCTGGGGTACGAGGTCTTCGCTGGCAATCGGCGTGATTCGGCAACCTTGCAGGAAGTCGTCCGGCGCATGGAAGATCGCTACGGCCGTGCCGGCCGAATCTGGGCAGTCGACCGTGGAATGATCGACGCGGCCAAGCTCAAGTGGCTCAAGCAACGAGGTTCCCGCTACATTGTGGGAACGCCCAAAGGGGAGTTGAAGCGGTTCGAGCCGGAGTTACTCCGAGGGACCTGGCAGGAGATCCGCGCGGGTTTGGAGGTACGGAGTGTCGCCGATGAATGCGGGTCGGAGACGTTCATTCTTTGCCGCAGCGCCGATCGCGCGGCCAAGGAACGGGCGATGCGGGAACGGTTCGAGCAACGGATCGAGAAGGGTCTACAACGCATTGTACGAAGATGTGAACAGAAACATTGCGACCTCGGCGTGCTTGAGCGCCGCATCGGCCGACTTCTGGGTAAGAACTCGCGCGCCGCGCGGCTCTTCTCCATCCAGGTCCGTCGTGACGCCTCCGGCCGTGTGGGTGTCACGTGGTCGCGGAACGCCTCGGCGCTGGAGTCGGCGCAGCGTCGCGAGGGTTGCTACCTGCTGCGCAGCAATGTCTCGGACTGGACGGCTGAGGAACTCTGGAAGGCGTACATGCAGTTGACCGAAGCGGAGAGCGCCTTCCGGATCGAAAAGGACGAGTTGTGTCTCCGACCGGTCTGGCATCAACGGGCGGAGCGCGTCCAGGCGCACATCCTGGTGTGCTTTCTGGCGTACGTGCTCTACAAGACCCTGGAGGGTTGGTCGCAGCGTGCCGGCCTGGGTCGGAGCATCCCCACGCTTCTGGAGGAATTCGCGCGGATCCAGAGTACGGATGTGGTGCTCCCGACGACCGATGGCCGCACCGTGCGCTTGCGGTGCGTGGTGCGACCGGATCGGGCGCAGGCGATCTTGCTCCAGCACCTGGGACTGGAACTTCCGCAACGACTCCGACTCCCGAAAGGGGTTGTTGATCTGTAGTGCCAACTTCGGGAGGCGAGGATCGGAAACCAAGGGGGTTTCCTTCATTCTCGTCAATCAACTGCGGAAGTTGGG
>DATNQJ010000290.1:0-3890 GCA_036704085.1 Stenomitos sp. | reverse complement strand
GCTTGCCCTACGAATTCCACGTGATCACCTCGTCCGAGCTCAACGCCTTCGCGCTGCCGGGCGGCCAGATCTTCGTGACGACGGCAGCCCTCAAGGCCATGAAGAACGAGGCGGAGCTGGGGGGCGTGCTCGCCCACGAGGTGACGCACGTGGCCCACAAGCACGGGATCGACCAGCTGCGCCGCGCCATGCTGGCGCAGGGGATCGCGATCGCAGCCCTCGGCAGCACGCCGGCCATCGCTCAGCAGGCGGGCAAGATCGCACTGGAGCTGGTGCTCAAGGGGTTCAGCCGCACGGCGGAGGACGAGGCGGATCGCTACGGGGCCCGCTTCACGAGCGCGGCGGGCTACGATCCGCACGGCCTTTCGAGCTTCCTCCAGACCTTGGCCCAGACGATGGGGGATACGCCCAAGGCGTTCGAACCGCTGAGCGATCACCCCATCATCTCGGAGCGGGTCCAGCACATCACCGAGACCATCAGCGAGTGGCAGCTGACGGGCACGGAGGTCTCCGCTCAGACCTTCCTCAATCAGACCCAGCCGCTGCGGTAACGGCGTAGGGCCCTTTTCCTAAAGGAACCGCTCGTACTTCGAGAGCCTCAGCACGATCGGATGGTTGTAGGTCTCAAGGGGGTGCTTGCGGCCGTCTGGGACCGGATCGCCGTTTAGGGCACGATCAGGGCGCTGCCGAACACCCCGAACCGGTTGGTGAACTCGAAGTTCCACGCCTTCGAGGCGTCCGACTGCAGGTCGTAGTAGGCCGTCCCCCACGGCCGGAGGGTCGTCGGCATGCTCTTGGGGAAGCTCGCCACCGGCGTGGGCCGGATGCCGCTCAAGGCGATCGATCCGTAGGTCCCCCGCAAATTGATGTCCGCCCCGTAGCTGAAGCGCTTGTCGTTGACCGGCACGAGCCCGCTCGCGGCATTGGTCAGGGCCCAGTCCGCGAAGACCTCCTGGAAGCTCGTACCCCGCTTGAGCAGGGCCCCGTTGACCGCGTCCACGCCCACGTCCGGATACGCCTGGATGTCCGCGATGATCCCGGGCCCGAAGCGATCGTAGAGGTAGCGCGTGAACAGGTAGCTCAGGCCATACGAGAAGCCATGCGGGTTGTTGAACCAGTCCGTGAGCGAGTACGCGGTCGGATCGTCCTGGAAGTTCTTGATGTCCTTGGCGATCTCCTCGTTGCCCGCCCGCAGGCCGTAGTTGCAGAGGTCCATGGCGAGCATCGCCCACCCCTCGTCGAGCCATGGGTCCTCGGGGACGTTGCGATTGCGCAGGAGCACCTTCTGATTGAAGACGCAGAGGTGCGCGAACTCGTGAGCCAGGGTGCCGAACGTCGTGTAGGGCTGCTGCTGGAAGAGGCGGCTGGTCAGGAAGATGACCTTCTTCTGGTTGGAGTGGTAGCGCGGGCTGCTGGCAACCGTGGTGGCCGAGAGCATGTCGCGGCTCCAGAAGTAGCCCATCAGGCCCTTGTCCTGGCCGAAGTTGTCCACCGCGGGCGACAGCACGACGTAGACCCGCGCCTCGCCCCCGAGATCCGTGCGCGGCTCGGCGCCGATGGAGCCCGTGACCGTCGGGTAGATGCGCTGCTCGAAGGCGTCCGCCAGCTTTTGGAGCTGGTCCGCTCCGATGTCCGTGGCCTCGGTGTCCACGTAGAAGTAGGCATGCGGCGTGGTCAGGCGGAGGGCCGTCGCGCGCAGGCGATCGCCCGAAAGCGTCGAGTCTCCCGTGTTGACCCAGAAGCTCAGGGAGGTCTCGCCGCCCTGGATCCGGCGGATCGAGGGGCGGTCCAGGGCTCCCGGCTCACGCAAGAGCTCGGCGTCATGCGAGCGGAAGCGCGACTCGGCGGTCCGTCCGATCGGGGACTGGATCCGGAACTGGAAGCTCGGGGCGCTCGATTCCGAGGCGGAGACGGCGAAGAGCAGGTGCTGGGCCGTGCCCAGATCGAGCTTGGACGGGTTGCCCGGGGGCAGGAAGAACTGGTGGATGGCGCCGCCGGCGGCCGTGCTGGTCTTGCCCGTGGCCTGGGGCGAGGTCGGCAGCCACGAGCAGCCATGGCCCAGGGCCATGGTCAGGAGGAGGAGCGGTGAGAACCTTCGTGCCCGCATAGGGCTATTATGCCTCGGCCAAACAACTTCGTCACCGAAGAACGAGGCGTGGGGGAATGAGAACCATAGGATGGGGGTTCTGAGTGGAAGGAGGCCCGCTATGAAGGTGCTCGGCGTCAACACCCGCGATCTGCTCCTCGCCTTCCTGTTGGGGCGGGTCTTCAACAAGAAGTCCCCGGGTGTGTCCACGGTGGTCCTGAGCACCAACCTGGGGTTGGGCATCGCCGCCCTGTACTGGCTGGCCAGGCGGCGCCCCCCGGCGTCCCTGCCGGTCGAGGGTCGCGCCCGGATCTACGCCTTCCTGCGCGAGCCGGCCGTCCGGCGCTAGCGCTCAGGCCGTCGGGCCCGCGACGAGCGCCTTTCCGGGCCGATCGAGGACGCGCAGGCTCCATGCGTAGACCGGGCGGTAGAAGCCGAAGACCACCCCCAGCGAGATCCCCACGACGAGCAGCGGCACGTAAGGCGTGAACGCCTGCCAGATCCAGTGATCGCGGCCGAACGCCACCCGCAGCATGATCAGGAGGGTGTGGTGGGTGATGAAGACGGGGTAGGCCAGATCCGCGAACAGGCGATCGAGCTTGCTGCCCTTGGTCGTCCGGACGATGGCCGGCATGCAGACGATCAGGAGGGCGAACGTCACGGCCAGCACCATGGGCTCGGCCGCCGCTCCCAGGATCCGCTCCAAGCCGTTGACCAGGGGCACGTGAAGCGCGATGAGCAAGGGGACCAGGGCCATGCCCCAGGGTCCCAGGGCCTGGGGGATCCGCACCCGTTGGTCGAGGATCGCCAGGCGGCAGATGATGGCTCCCGTGCAGAACAGCACGAAGTTGGAGGGTAGGAAGCGGGTGTCCCAGGTGTCCCCTTGCAGGCCCATGGCAAAGAGGGCAATGCGCACGGCGAGGCTGAGGGCGGCCACCCCCGCGAGCACTCGGATGCGGCGCCGCAGCAGGAAGGGCGCCACCAGGTAGAAGCTGCTCTCCAGGGCCACCGACCATGCGGGCGGCACCATGAGGTACCAGTAGGCGGGGACCTGGGACATGGTCATCCCCGGGTGGAAGTTGAACGCGCCGTGGTACCGCAGCGCCCCCGAGGCATCCACCCCCAGCTGGAACAGGGCGTCCTGCCCTAGGAAGAACAGGTTGCTGAACCCGACCAGGAGCGCGCTCAAGGCGTTCAGGGGCCACCGGGGATCCGCCCAGACCACGTACATCTTGGCGTAGGGGACGTGGAAGCCGCGCAGCAGGGCGATCCAGACGATGCTGGCGAGCAGGACCAGCCAGTAGGTCGGGAACAGGCGGACGGCACGGTTCCGCAGAAACAAGAGCGCACCCTTGGCCGTGTCGGGGTACTTGGTGTTGAGCACCAGCGTCATGAAAAAGCCGCTGATGATGAAGAACAGCTCCACGGAGAAGCGGGCGTCGATCAGGACGGGGTGCAACCGTTGCGCCTGGGGCCAGCAGTGCACCAGGAGAACGGTCATGGCCAGCGTGAGGCGGATGAGGCCCAAGTCCCCTCCTCTGTGTACATGGGCTCGGCTCTTACCGGGGCACGCCTACCGCTTGCACCCGTCCCCCAGGCCTGCCCCGAGGGCCTGGGCGGGGGCGATCCGGGCCCGCGGGCTAGCGGACCGCCGCGGTGGTCTGGCTTCCGGTGATGGCCTGGAAGCCCGCCGAGACCTGGGCGCTCTTGTTCTTCACCTGGTCGAAGGAGGCCGCCGCCGAGCCCGAGACCGTGAGGTCCGGGATGTCGGCCGTCGCCATGTTGGCGGAGACCGTGTCTTCCA
>DATNQJ010000289.1:0-4495 GCA_036704085.1 Stenomitos sp. | reverse complement strand
AACTCGGAGCTCACGCTGGACCGCCGCCTGGCCGATCGCCGGATCTTCCCGGCCATCGACATCAAGCGGTCGAGCACCCGCAAGGAGGAGCTCCTGCTCACGCCGGAGGAGCTGCGCAAGCAGCGGATCCTGCGCAAGACGCTCGATGCGGGCGACACGGCGGAGGTCACGGAGTTCCTGGCCGACCGGCTCAGTCGCACCAAGTCCAACGCAGAGTTCCTGATGGCCATCAGCGACAGCTAAGAACAAGCCCCCGGCATCGCCGGGGGCTTTACCTTTTGAAATGAAGCGCGTGTAACAAGCAAGGAGGGGTTATAGTGAGCGGCAATCCGACGCAAGAAAGGACTCAAGGCGAGATCCCCGAGATCTCGGCCTTCCGTTACACGGGCGTGTCGGACAAGGCTCCTCTCAACCCCCTGAACCTCAACGGTCTCAGCTTCGGCAACAACGGCCGACGCCTCTCGGATCGCTTGCTCAAGGGCGTCCGCTTCCTGGTGGAGCTGGCTCCCAAGCCGACCGCCGACTCCTTTACCGTGCCCGAGCCCCCCTCGGAGGGGATGAGCGTCTTCAAGTACCACCTTCCCCTCGATCAGTACCGGGCCCAGCGCCGCCGCAGCTCGGAGGTCGCTCGTCGCTTCACGGTGGCGGCCACGGTGGCGATCGCCGTTCCGGCCCTCGGGTTCTTCGCATGGAAGCATCTGCCCCCCCCCACGGCGCCCAAGCAGGCGGTGGTGCAGCCGGCGGCTCCGGCTCCGGCGGGCGTGCCCTACCAGGTCCAGGCGGGGGATTCGCTCTACACCGTCGCTCACTCGCACCACGTGAAGCTCAAGGCCCTCCTGGCGGCCAACGGCCTCAAGGTCACCCACCGCCTCAAGATCGGTCAGACCCTGCTCATCCCGACCGCGGCGGCACCGGCGGTGATCACCACGGGCGAGCAGTTGGCGGCCCATGAGGCCTCGGGCATGGCCGTGCCCTCGGTGCGTCAGGAGGCGCCTGCACGCGTCGCCCAGGCGCCCGCGCCGGTGGAGCCGAAGGTGGAGCCTGCCCGTCCGAAGGCCAACGCCGCGGGGGCGGAGAAGCCCGCCCTGGTCGAGCAGCCGAAGGCCAAGCCGGCGCGTCGGACCAAGCGCACCAAGTACACCATCCAGGATGGCGACACGCTGAGCGAGATCGCGACGCGGTTCGGGGTCAAGACGGCCGCCATCGTCGAGATCAACGACCTCGACTTCCACACCACCCTGCGCGTGGGCCGTACGATGGTCATCCCGGCGAGCGCCGAGGCCGAGGAGTCGGCTCGCAGCTACCGCCGGAAGGATCGTCGCAAGGTCGCCAGCCGTGGCCTGGTGGGCGATCTCGCCCGCGCGGTCAGCTCACACTTCTTGTGGCCGACCGCCGGTCGCGTGTCGAGCTACTTCGGCGTCCGCTCCGGCCGCATGCATACGGGCCTCGACATTCCCAACCATCCCGGCGCTCCCATCCATGCCTCCAAGTCCGGCGTCGTCGTCTCGGCCGGCTGGGACGGGGACTACGGCAAGACGGTGGACATCAGCCATGGCAAGGGCGTGGTGACCCGTTACGCTCACTGCTCCAAGCTGCTGGTCGAACCCGGTGAGCGCGTCTCGGCCGGTCAGACCATCGCGCTGGTCGGCGAGACGGGCCGCGCCACCGGCCCGCACGTGCACTACGAGGTCCGCGTCAACGGCCGCCCGATCGACCCCGAAAAGGTCATGTAGCGCGCCTGACAACCCTCCTCCATCCCGGCATCGGCGGTCCCTGCGGCCGCCGATGCGCGCGTCTGGTCCCGGCTGCCCCAACGGCGCGGATTTAGCGAAGATCTAACATGTCTCCGATACGCCTTTAACCGGGCCGCCGCTTTTTGAGGGCATAAGAGAACCAGGGTCTATCGGAAGGGAGTCTCGCGGGATGGATTTGTTCAAGGCAATGGGGGTCGGCTTCTTTCGCGCCCGCGAGGTGGTCGTCCCGAGCAAGGTCGTCGAGGTCTTCAAGGCCGATGATCTGCAGATGATGCAGGCGGCCGATCTGACGGCGCCTGCCAAGACCTCGCAGACCGTCACCCAGACGGCCAAGGCTCCCCAGCCCCCGGTCCCCGCGCCCCCCGCCGGCGACGTGCAGGTGGTGCGCAAGACCACGCCCACGACCTACCTGCTCGAGGATCCCTTCACGTCCACGCCGGCTCCCGCTTCGGCTCCGGTGGACACGGGGGCTGCCGATAAGGCCCTCGACAGCCTCGAGACGACCATGGGGACCTACCGGAGTGAAACGGGCGCGGCGCTGACCTCCGAGCAGAAGCAGGTGATGAGCGACTTCCTGGCGACGGCCTCCGTGGGCGCGAGCCCGGAGCAACGCCAGGCCCTCGCCGAGGACATGGAGCTCGCCCTGAAGAAGGATCGCCTCACGGCGGCCGATACCGAGGGAAAGACCACGCTCGATTACCTCAAGGAGTACACCCAGAGCGCGCTGAACCCGGGCCTGGGGACCGGCAGCAAGGGAGCGGTCGCGCGGGATCTCATCCATCTGCTGGCGCACCCCGAGGCGACGAGCCAGGGTCAGGGCACCCAGGACTGCGCCGAGGCCACTTTCGAGGCCACGCTCGCCAAGAAGCAGCCGGCGGACTTCGCCCGCATCGCCGTCGGCCTCGCGACCAAGGGAGAGGCGTCCATCCCGGGCGTCGAGGGCGGGCCGCAACCCGATCGATTGACCCTGCCGCCCTATGACGCCGCTCAGCAGGCGGGGCGCGATCCGATCAGCTTCGCCATGCAGGGGGCCTTCGCGCACTATGCCGGCGCGGGTGCCATCGACGAGGGCCTGACGGCCGCCCAGGTGGAGCGCCTCTACGGGGGCGTCACGGGGGAAGGGTTCATCTCGTTCACGCCGGAGACCATGGTGAAGAACATCGTGGCCGTCTTGCAGAATCCGACGTTCGTCGCCAACCTCTTTGCGAACCACGACAACAAGAACGACATCGGCAAGGTGACGATCGACAACGGCGGGGTCCTGCACTCCCTGGCCGTCGAGCTGATCCGCCTGGACGGCGCGAGTCTCTTCGACCCCAACACGGGCGAGCGCTTCAAGATGCCCCTGGACGAGTTCCTCGCCAAGGCCGTCCGCGTGACCGTGCCGAAGCGCTGGTTCGGGGACGACGTCTCGGAGGAGACCTCCGCCCTCTTCGATCAGAAGGAAGGCGGAGGTCGGGCGTCCGTGTCGGGTCGGATGGGCTAGTTGCCCGTCACGAAGTCCTGGAAGAGGCAACCCCCTTCGCCGGCCGTCCCGGCATCCCACTGGTAACCCCACAGGTACCGGCCAGGCCCGAGCGTGCCGGTGGTGCCCTGGTTGGCCACGCCCGTGAAGCGGAAGCTCCGGACCCCCTTGGCGGGGATCTTGTCGGAAACGTAGAGGGCCTGCCCACCCGGTCCGCCCCGGTCGTGGATCCGGAAGCGGTAGGTGATGGCGAGCGGATAGGGCTCGAAGGTGGCGGTGAAGGGGAAGCTCACGCCGGCGCCCTGCCCCGGTTTGTTTTGCATGCCGATCAAGAAGACATCCCAGGCGGGAAAGACCGCGCCGTGCTCGTTGGTCACCTTGAGCGTCAGGGTCTTCCAGAAGCCCACCTTGTTGTTGTCGCTGTCGTTGTAGAAGTGGGCGTAGTAGTCGCCCGCCGCCAGGTCCTTGACCCGATAGACGCCCTTGGCGTCGGTCGTGACCCGGTAGGTCTTGCCGCCGCCCATGACCGTGAGCGGGATGCCGCTCGCCGGAGCCCCCTTGGTCAGGACCGTGCCCGCGACCTCGTTGGGCCCGACCTCGGGATCCGGCGGCAGGGTATAGGGATAGGGCGGCGCCTCCCCCTTGATCGGGGGCGGAGAGGTCACGGGGCGCGGTGTGGCGGTGGGCTCGAGGCTCGGGACCGCGCTCGGGGTGAACTTGTAGGGCGTCGGGGAGGTGCCCGGCTGGGGGGTGCAGGCCGCCAGCCCTACGACGGCGACCATGCCGACGAGACGAATGGGGACGCGCAAGGCGGTACCTCCTTTGGTTCAGCCAAGGGAGCGTACGTCGTAAAGGCTTGTTCGCTGGGAGACGGTTCCAGCCTTAGCGTAGCCAGGTCGCCAAAGGGGCGCCTGGTCAGGTTGGCTAAACCTGTTTGCCCTCGGATCGGGCGGCCGAGAGCGCGGCGAGGACCGCGCCGGGGGCATTGGCGCCCATGGCGTCCACACCCAGGCGAGACAGGGCCACGCCCTGCTCGGGACGGGTGGCCGTCCACGCGAAGACCTTGAGCCCGGCCGCATGGGCGCTCTTGACCTCGTCGGCCGTGACGAGTTCGGCGCTGGGACCGAGGGCGTCGGCGGCGGCCGCCTGGGCGAGCATGGGCGCATGCACGGGCTGGGCGTAGTAGAGGACACCGCCCGCGATCTCGGGGGCCAGGCGCTTGGCCTCATGGATGGCATGGTGGTCGAAGGAGATGAGCACCGCGCGCTCTGCGAGG
>DATNQJ010000288.1:0-3794 GCA_036704085.1 Stenomitos sp. | reverse complement strand
TTCCTGCGCCTGACCCGGGGCAGCTACCAGATCGCCGATTCGGACTTCCCCGGCACCATTCACCAGCGCACCGAGACCGCTCTGCTGGTGGCCAACTTGCAGCGCATGGCCCTCTTCGGCGGCAGCCTCTCCTACGGCCTGGGCTACGGCCTCCAGACCCTCACGGTCGACAACACCGCGAAGGCTCCGGGCTCCGATCCGGCCTTCCTCTTCGCTCCCTGGCAGGCCTACCACGGCTTCACGCTCTTGGGGGGCTATCGGCAGGCGATCGCGGGCCCGTTCGGCCTGGCGTTCGATGTCGAGGCGGTTCCCTACGCCTTCACCAACTTCGGGGACCAGCGCCTCTCGCTGCCCTGGCTCACCACCTTCCGCCTGGCACCGAGGGCCACCCTCTGGAACGACCGGGCGGCCATCGGCTACTTCTACGAGCGGGCCATCGGGGGCGACTTCAACCGCGAGACGAGCGGCGTCCTGGCCACCGTCTCCATGGTCGGGTTCTAGTCTCATGACGCCCCGCGCGGCCCGCAGCGCCCTCCTCCTGGCCACCATGGCTCCCCTGGCCGGCTGTAGCCTCTACGGCCTAGGGGTCGCCATGGGCAGCTCGGGCTCGACCGTGGGGCTCTCCGAAGCCGAGTACCGGGCCATGAGCGTCGAGGGCAGCGTCCGCGTTCCCGCCACCCTGACCACCGTGGCCCCGTTGACCACCGTGGCCCCCCTGACCACCGTCGCTCCGCTCACGACCGTGGCCCCCCTCACCACCGTGGCCCCGCTCACGACCGTGGCGCCCTACCGCATCCTCGCCCTCGGTGACGCGACAAGCCAGGCCGATTGGAACCAGGACGGCACGGTGCGCTATGCCGAGGTCCAGCTCATCGATCCCTTGACAGGCGAGGTGCTGGAGACGGTGCGCACCGATGCCGATGGCCGCTACGCGTTGCGCGTGACCATGCGCGGCGCCCGGCACGGCTACGTCCTCCAGACCATCCTCCGCAACGCCCGGGGCGAGGCGGCGGGCTTCCTCGCCGCGCCTCTCGGGGCGGCCATGGCCTCGGTCAAGGACAAGCGCCAGGGCCTCGACGTCACGCCGGGCACGACGCTCGTGACCTTCGCCTCGACGCTGATGACCGAGGCCTACGAGCACTTCGACGTGCGGACGGGCTTCGCGGGCATCCGGAGCCAGCGGCTGGCCACCATCGCCCAGCAACTGCCGCCAACGCAGCTGGCCAAGGCCTCGACCATCCTCGACCAGAGCACGGCCCTCTCGGAGCCGGCCAGCCTCGAGCACCTGCTCGGGGAAACGGCGACGGCCTCGGCCGTCTTGACCAGCCAGGTCAAGTCGGTCGCCCAGCGTGCGGCCGGCACCTCCCTGGGCCAGGTGGACTCCAACACGGCCCTGGGCCTGGAGTCCGCCGTCATGAGCCACATGGTCACCAAGCTCGCGAACTTCGATCCGAGCCAGGACGCCTCCGCCTCGTCCAACCTGTTCGAAGCCCTCGCCTCCCAGCTCGATCTCAAGGCCATCCAGGAGACGGCCGCCGGCATCACCCAATCGGCCCCGGGTGCCCCGCTCCCGACACTCCCGCCCGAGCCCACTCCCGCGCCGCCGCCCAAGGTCGGCATCACCCTCGATTGAGGCGGCTTGATTAGAAACGTCCCGTCCTCGGTTCGTTTGCAGCCGGGCGGGGTATTAACCTCCTAGCAAACGACGTCCTTTCGTTTACAGGAGGCCCCATGCGTCCCAACCTCGTCCCAGGGCTCTCGGCCCTCGCGCTCCTTCTGCTGGCAGGCTGCACGGCTCCTCAACTCACCCACCGCTTGCTGGACGCTCCCAAGCTCGGCGGCCAGATCAACCTCTTTGGCCAGGCCGGCGGCACCGGTGCCTTGTCCATCCGCATCGTCGACCAGCGGCCGCGCAAGGTCCAGTCGTTCGCAGACGCCGACGCCTTCAATGCCGTGTTCTTCCGGCTGAGCAACAGCGTCAAGCTCAAGACGAGCCTCCAGGTGGCCACCGGCAGCCAGGGCGCCGGCAGCCCCACCTACACGGCGGTATTCCCGGCGATCCCGGCCGACCCGTCCCCCAACTACACCCTGTCGGTCGGGCTGTTCCGAAACATCTCGCCCGGCGGCCTCGCCAACCCGAACGATCCCTCCTACTCCAACCTCCTGAACAAGGTCGGCGAGGGGGCCTCGACCAGCATCTCGGTCAACCCCGGCGAGAGCAAGAACATCACCATCACCATCAACGCGGTGGGCGACTTCCAGATCGACAGCCCCACCATCAACATCAACCCCGCGAGCCCCGTGCTCATGTCGGGGGACTTGGCAATCGTCGACACCCGGGTCAACCAGAGCAACAACCCGGGCACCGACCGCGTCAGCGTCTATCTGACCGACCTTGGCGACGCGCTCGTGCCGGGAGCCTCGGCGAGCTTCAACAACCTGGCAAGCCCCTCGACGGTCGTGTGCGGCGGATTGCCGCTGCCCTACACCCCTTCGACGAGCAACTACAAGCTGGTGGTCGAAAACTCGCGCAACACGGCCTCGGGCAGCTACCTGCTGTCCCGCCGCAGCCGCCTGGTGACCATCGAGGCCACGGCTTCCATCGGTAACATCACGCTCCAGTAGGATCGAGGCTGACATGGAGTTCCGCGCGATCGCTCTCTGCCTGCTGGCAGCCCTATCGGGCTGCCAGTCGGTAGCGCCCGCGCAGCTGGCGCCGGCGCCCGGGCAAACCGGACCGACCTTGAACCTCTTTCAGGCCCGCCTCCGCGTGGCGCTGGCGGCGCCGAGGCAGGTCCAGGCGCTGCCGGACTTCTGGGATCGGGCCAACATCCTCGTGGAGTCGGCCCGCCTCAAGGCCCCGGCCTCCAGCTCCCTGTCGACCGCCACCTCGTCGCTGGCTCCGACCATGAGCCTGCCGGTGGGACCGGCGACCGTTTCGATCGAGCTGAGGTCCCAGGGCCTGCTCATGGCCACCGGATCGGCCACGGCCTCCCTGGTCCCGGGCGTCAACCCCCTCAACATCACCATGAGTCCCTGGCTCGACCGGATCGTGACCGTGGCTGGCGATGGCACGGCCGGCGCTTCCAATGGCGTGGGGGTCGCCGCGCGCTTCAACAGTCCTCGCGGCCTGGCCGTGGATGCCCAGGGCAACCTCTACGTCGCCGACACGGGCAACAACGTGATCCGCAAGATCACGCCCTGGGGCAGCGTCAGCACCGTTGCCGGCTCGGGGATTGCCGGTTATGCCGACGGCACCGGGGCCGGGGCGAAGTTCAATGGGCCTAGCGGCGTGGCCATGGACGCCAGCGGCAGTCTCTACGTGGCCGATACCTTCAACCAGCGGATCCGCCGGATCGATCCCGCAGGGAACGTGACCACCCTGGCCGGCAATGGCGCCACCGGATCGATCAACGCCGTCGGGACCTCGGCCACCTTCTGGGACCCCTGGGGCATCACCGTCGACACCAGCGGCAGCCTCTACGTCAGTGACTTCCAGACCAATCTCATCCGCAAGATCACCCAACCCTCCTTGACGGTGACCACCTTTGCCACGACCAGCCTGAACGGGCCGAGCGGTCTGGCGATCGACTCGGCCAACAGCCTGATCGTCGCCAACTACTTCGATAGCCGCATCCTGAAGGTCAGCCCCGGCGGGACGGTCATGCCCTTCGCAGGAACCGGAACGGCGGGGTTCTCGGGCGATGGCGGGCCGGCGAACACGGCGCAGTTCAACCAGCCGCGCGCCGTCGCCGTCGATGCCTCGGACAACGTGTATGTCGCCGACACCTTCA
>DATNQJ010000287.1:0-2406 GCA_036704085.1 Stenomitos sp. | reverse complement strand
CGACGACCTTGGAACTGAGGTCCTTCTGCGTCGAGTCCAGCAGCTCCTGGGTCTTCCAGATCTGCTGCTGGCGCTGCTGCATGCCGACCCGCCACTGCTTGCGCTCCAGGGAGAGGTCATCGATGCGCGACAGGGCGTATTGCAGCTGGCTCTTCAGTTGAAAGAGCGACTTCTGGTGAAGCTGTTCCTGATGCTCGACGTAGGTCTTGAGTTTCTGGTTCTCGTCGCGCAGGGCCCGGTACTTGAGGGCCACGTCCGAGAGGACCTTGCGCGCAGCCGCAATCATCACGCTGGCGAGCCGCTGACGTTCCTCGCGCAGCTTGCCGGCGTAGCCTTGCCAGTACTTGAGCTGCTGACTGCGTTCGTCGATGAGCGCGTGGAGGCTCTTGACGTGAGCCAGCAGCTTCTCTAGTTGTTTCTCGTACTTGGTGGCCATTTGATTCCGGGGGCGCGGGCAACCGGAGAACCTAGCAGGGCGCGGCCTGGAAGGTCCAACGGAGCGGGCGATCCACCGCCCATTCTAACATTTACATAACGACTTTCCGTGTCGAAGATAACAATTTTAACCCCTTCCGGCTCTCGCACCGTCCAAACCCCCGTCAGGGAACCCTCAGGGGTAATGACGGGTCGTTTGGTGTATAATCTTCAATACCAAGGGCCATAACGGTCCCCTTGGGAACGCGCTGATCATGAGGAGCACATGGCGAAACTCATCCTCTCGGGAGACCTCAGCATCTTTCGCATCGAGTTGGTGATCCGCATCCTCGAGGCCGTGAAGTTCGATGGCGAAGTCGCCATCGAGGCCCTCGAGCGCGGCCAGATCTTCATGCTGCAGGGCAAGGTCGTCGGCGCCCGCACGGCCATGGATCAGGGGCTCGGCGCCCTCGCGCCAATCACCACTCAGCGGGCGGGCACCTTCTCGGTCCGCCAGACCACGGCCGACGAGGTCACGCGTCATCCGGACCTCGTCGCCTTGCCGGACAACGCCTCGATTTTCCGCCAGTTGGCCGCCCAGGCCGCTCAGACCCGCGTGTCGCAGGTTACCCCTCCCCATGCCGCCCCTCCTCAGATGCCGCAGCCCGGCATGCCGGCCGCTGCCCCGGCGGCGGTGCCCGCGGCGGCTCCGATGCGTCCGCCGGCCGCTCAGGCCGCCGTTCCACCCAAGCCCAAGACTCCGGTCCCCGCCGGTCCCATGGGACGCGTCCCGGAGCTCACGGACAAGGGCAAGGTCACCATCCGCTCCATCCAGACCAATGCCGCCATGCGCGGGGTCCAGGTGGAGGCGGACAACTGGCGTATCCTCGGCAAGGTGGACGGCAACAGCAGCCTGTTCCACATCAGCGGCATGCTCAACATCCTGGGCGATCGCTTCACCGACGCCGTCGAGCAGTTGCAGACAGAGGGCTATATCCGCTTCCAGGCCCATGATCCGGGCCTCGAGAACCTCCAGAAGCGGACCGAGACCAAGTTCCGGTTCGGCGAGTACATGGTGGCCAAGGGGATCATCACCGAGGTCCAGCTCGAGGCCGCCTTGCGCCGTCAGCAGGACCTGGCGCGCCGGGGCCGCTACATGTGGCTGGGCGAGATCCTCATCGAGCTGAACTATGCCCGTCCCAGCCAGGTGCAAGAGGCCCTGGCCGTTCAGAAGCGGATGGGCAGCTAGTCCTTCGAGGCCTCTTCGGGCTCGCGCCACCGCACGCGTTGGGCGGCCTTGGTCGGCTGGACTGTCAAGACCTCCTTGCGGAGCTCGGCGGCGATCGCCATCAGGAGCACCCCCAGCCCGAAGGTCCAGTGCCCCCAGAAGGGCGAGGTGAGGGCGGCGAGAAACGTCGCCATCCACATCATGTTCCCGATTGATTGTTTCGTCGTCATGGGACCTCCCGAGGCATAAGACCCGGAAATCGCTCGCTTGAAACGCGCGCTAGGGAACGACCACCCGCACGGTGCCGCTTCCGTAGTCCGCCACGTACAGGTGGCCGTTGGCATCCACCGTCACGCCCATGGGGTAGCTGAACTGGGCGGTGGCGATGGGGCCGTCCTGGGAGCCCTGGACGGAGCTGCCGGCGACGGTGGATACCGTGCCGCCGGGCGTGATGCGCCGCACCCGATAGTTGTCGGTGTCGGACACCAGGAGGTTCCCGGCCGCATCCAGTGCCAGGCTGGTCGGATGGTTGAAGCGGGCGCTCGCGGAGGCGCCGTCCTGGAAGCCCGCGCTCGTGCCGGCGAAGGTGCTGACCACCCCCGCCGGGGAGAGGCGCCGGATCCGGTGGTTGTTGGTGTCGGCGACGTACACGCTGCCGTCGGAGCCGACGGCCAGGTCGTAGGGGCGATAGAACTGGGCGCTCCCGGAGGCGGCATCGACCATGCCGGAGGAGCCGGTGCCCGCCAGGGTCGATACGGTGCCTC
>DATNQJ010000286.1:0-3374 GCA_036704085.1 Stenomitos sp. | reverse complement strand
AGCGCGCGAGACGCGCCTGGTTCTCGGGCAGCAGGGCGATGAGGCCCATCCCGATGAGGGGAAGCAGAAACATCAGGGTCAACATGCCGGGTACCTCACGCTCCCCTAGCGTCGAAAGGCGCCGAAGACGCCCAGAAGGGTCTCGGGTACGCGCAGGATGTACCAGATGCCAAAGCCCACCATAAAGGCCATCGCGACCCAGAGGTAGGTCTGGACCTGGCGGCGGAGCGCATGCCGCAGGGCCTCGCCGGTCGCGATCGCGCCGAGGGCGATCGCATTGACCATGCCGTCGAGGATCACCTCGTCCACCAGCTCGAAGCTGCGGCTGAGGGCCGTTTGAATCCGGGTCGGCATCGCTAGCCTCCTAGCTCGTCGAAGGACGTCACGTCCACCGACCGGCGGCGGGTGTAGGCCGTGATCGTGAGGCCCGCGCCCACGGCGAGTTGCACCACGAGGGCGAGCATGAGCAGGAGCGCCGTCCCGTGCCCATCGCGACCCGGCAGGAACGCGGAAAAGGCCGCCATGTTGATCACCGAGGCCGTCAGCATCAGGACCAGGCCCATGAGGAGGCGCACCAGGTGGCGCTGGGTCAGCAAGGCGAAGAGCCCGAGGCTGAACACGATCGCCGAGACGCTCAGGACGTGCGGCAGCCCGAGCCCGGACTGGATCATCGGGATGAGGAAGTTCATGCGGACTCCTTGCGCCACAGGGTCCAGGCCCCGAGGGCGCCGAGGATCACGAGCACGGCCACGGCGAGCCAGGGCAGGGCGCCGAAGCCGTTCGAGACGAGCTTGGAGTAGTCCTGGGTGCCCCACTCGGAGGCGGCCACGACCCGGAAGACGAGCACGAAGGCGAGCACGCTGACGAGGCCCGCCCAGTAGCGGCGCTCTTCGCTCGGCTCTGGGGTCGCAGCTTCCTGCGTGCGCCAGTAAGCCAGGTGCAAGAGGCCGGCCGAACCACCCGCGGCCACGACGAGCATCAGCGCGGCCAAGAGGCCGGCTTTCATGATCACGAAAAGCAAGGCCACGCCGAGCAGGGCCCCCAATAGGGCCATGGCGGCGAGCTTGGTGTTCTTGAGGAAGGTGGCCCCGACGGCCGCCCCGATGGTGAGGGCGGCAGCCGCATAAAAGGCGAGTGCGTTCATGTGAAAAGGCGGGTCTCGGGCTACATAGGGACGACGAAGCCCTATTCTAGCCCGAAACCCACCGGTTTTCCAACCGCTAGCGCGCCTGCAAGGGCTCCGCCCGCAGGGCGGCGAACTCCGCATCGAAGCGAGCGAGGTAATCCCGCTTCTCGGCCTCGCTGAGGAAGGACGCACGGATGGCGTTGCGGGACAACTGCTCGACCTGATCGCGGCTGAGGCCGAACTCGGTCACGGCCACCTCGTACTCGTGGACCAGGTCCGTGTTGAACATGGGGGGATCGTCCGAGTTGAGGGTCACCAGGCAGCCCGCCTCGATGAGCTTGCGCAGGGGATGCTCGGCGTAGGACGAGACGATGCCGATGCGCAGGTTGCTCGTGGGGCAGACCTCGAGGGGGATCTGATGCTCGGCCAGGTAGGCGACGAGCTCGGGATCCTCGATCGAGCGCACGCCGTGACCGATGCGCTGGGCCTTGAGGTTGCGGATGGCGCTCCAGACGCTCTCGGGACCCGCGGCCTCGCCGGCATGGGCGACCACCGGCATGCCCGCCTCGCGTGCAAGCTGGAAGGCCTCGGTGAACCACTCGGCCGGGAACTCGGCCTCGGCGCCGCCGATGCCCAGGCCCATGACGCCGCGGTCCTTGATCCGGACCATCTCCTGGGCGATCCGCAGGCCGAACTCGGCGCCCATCTCGCGCGAGATGTCGGCAATGAGCTGCATGCGCACCCCGTAGTCGCGCTCGCCTTCCCGGCGGGCCTGGGTGATCGCGTCGACGATCGCGCCCAGGTCGGCATTCTGCTTGATGAAGTGGCCCGGCGCGAAGAAGGTCTCGCAGTAGCGAACGTTCATGCTCGCCTGGTTCGCCAGGAACTCCTTGGTGACCAGGTAGAAGTCCTCCGGCGTGCGCAGGCACTTGCAGATGGTCGTGTAGACCTCGATGAAGTGCAGGAAGTTGCGGAAGCGGTAGAACTCGCGGACGCCCTCCAGGTCGTTGGCGGGCAGCGCGATGCCGTGCCGCTCGGCGAGCGTCAGGAGGGTCTCGGGACGGATGGCCCCTTCGAGGTGGACGTGCAGTTCGGCCTTCGGAAGTAGCCGGGCGTATGACGACATGGTGGTTCCTTTCCTACACCGGGCATCCCTCATTGGAGCCCGGCTAGCCAACCATCATAGCGTGTCGCCTGGGAGCTTGTGAAGGCCCCATTTGCAAACAAAAAAGGGGGAGCCTTGCGGCTCCCCCAGAGGCTTTGAGGCTTAGGCCTGGATGCTGGCCACGACGCCCGCGCCGACGGTACGACCGCCCTCACGGATGGCGAAGCGCATGCCTTCCTCGATGGCGACCGGAGTGATGAGCTCGATCTCCATCTGGATGTTGTCGCCGGGCATGACCATCTCGACGCCCGCGGGCAGCGTGATGGAACCGGTCACGTCGGTGGTCCGGACGTAGAACTGGGGCTTGTAGCCGGGGAAGAAGGGGGTGTGACGGCCGCCCTCTTCCTTGGTGAGGACGTAGACCTCACCCTTGAACTTGGTGTGGGGCTTGATGGAACCGGGCTTGGCCAGGACCTGACCGCGCTCGATCTCTTCCTTGCCGATACCGCGCATCAGCACGCCGATGTTGTCGCCGGCCAGACCCTCTTCGAGCTGCTTGCGGAACATCTCGACGCCGGTCACGATGACCTTGCGGGTGTCGGTGTAGCCGATGATCTCGACTTCGTCGCCGACCTTGACGCGACCACGCTCGACGCGGCCGGTCGCAACCGTGCCACGGCCGGTGATCGAGAAGACGTCTTCAACCGGCATGAGGAAGGGCTTGTCGGTCTCACGGACGGGATCGGGGATGTAGCTGTCGACAGCGTCCATCAGGGCCCAGATCTTGTCGACCCACTCGTCCTCGCCACGCTGGGTGCCGGGAGCAGCCGCCATCTTCTCGACGGCCTTGAGGGCCGAACCCGAGACGAAGGGGATGTCATCGCCGGGGAACTTGTAGGTGCTGAGGAGCTCGCGGACTTCCATCTCGACCAGCTCGAGGAGCTCGGCGTCGTCGACCATGTCGGCCTTGTTCAGGAACACCACGATGTAGGGAACGCCGACCTGACGCGAGAGCAGGATGTGCTCGCGGGTCTGGGGCATGGGGCCGTCAGCGGCCGAGCAAACCAGGATGGCGCCGTCCATCTGAGCCGCACCGGTGATCATGTTCTTGACGTAGTCGGCGTGGCCCGGGCAGTCGACGTG
>DATNQJ010000285.1:0-4675 GCA_036704085.1 Stenomitos sp. | reverse complement strand
TGGATGTGGAAGGCCCCCTGGTGGGGGTCCTCCGCAACGGGAAGCGCGGGAAGACCGGCCAGGCCGAGCCGGGCGTTTGGATCCGTCGGGACTCGCCACGGGGGCGGCCCGGGAACCGCTGAGACCTGGTAAGCGGTGCCGGGATCGACCGTTGGGGAGACCTTGGAGCGCGGACAGCCCAGCAGGATGCTGGTCAAGCAAAGGGCAACCACTGGCAGCGTCTTCGGCTTGAGCATGGCGACGTTCCTTGCGGCGTGACGGGGGGCGTTCGGTCCCATCGTCGCAGGAGGCTGGCGGGCGCCCTATGGCTAAGCGATCAAGGTTCCTTGTGCAAGTTGATCAAAGGTCCCCCCAGCAGGGGCCACGAGCGGAGTGTCAAGGGGCGTCTTGAAAGCTAAACGGGACGCGGGAAGGTTCGCTCGAACCACAGGGGGATGAGGAGCTTCTCTTCGCCGTCGCAGACGTCGGCGATCGCCTGGTAAAAGGGGTTGAAGGTGGGCAGGCGGATCCTCACGCCCGGCATGGGCTCGAGTTGGGCCTGGAGGACGTCGCGCTGCGCGGGGCAGGCAAAGATATCCGTGCGATCGCCCGTGTCGTTGGTGAGCTCGAAGTGGCCATAGCCGCGACAGATGGCCGGGCGGACGGGATAGACCGAGCAGCTGCCGGCCACGAGCATGGGGCAGCTCACGGGCAACTCGGCCTCGGTGACCGCAGGGCGCTCGTGACGATCGAGCGAGGCCTGCAAGGCATGCAGTCGGTCGAGGTAGGGATCGTAGGCCTGATAAAAGGCCGCGACCAGCCCCTGGAAGCGATCGGTCGGCCACGTGAGCAAATGGTCGACGACCGGCTCCCACTCGGAGCGATAGACCCGGATGAGCGCCCGGTGCATCTGGCAGCAACGGCCGCAGCCGGGAGCGCACAGGGACTCGGGAAACGCCTGGCGCAAGTCGGCCACGACCCGGTCGATGACCACGTAGCCGTTGCTCGCATCGCCCGTCCTCCCTACGTTGTCGACCCTCGGGAGCGCCGCACGGGCCTGGCCCAATGTGGCGTGGAGGGAGCCCAAGGGGGGCACGTCATCCGCTGCTTGATTTGCGAGCGTCGAAAAGTCTTCAGATAGCGCCATAGCCCGGATCCTAGCAGGCGCGCGGTTCCCGAGCAAGGGCCATATGTAAAGAAATTGTAAAGGTACAAAAAGCACGCAACCGATGGACTTTACGCGCTATAAATAGATCGTTAACGCCTGACCTCCGGAGAGCCGATCCGGGTCGTCAGTGGTTGGGGTCAGTAGGAAGAGGCCGCCGTGTCGAATACCATCGGACAGTTCGGGGCTTGAGCCGCATGCAGCGCCCCCCTCACGAGTTCGATCCGTCCTTCAACGCCTTCGATGGCGACGCCGACAGCGTGTCGCTCTCGGCCCTCAACCTCCTGGCCGTCGCCATCGCGTCGGCGGGCGACGGGTCCGCGCTCGTCCGCGCCATTGCCCAGCATTCGGCTCCCTTCTTTTCCTATGAGCGGGTCGTGCTCGCCATCATGAGCGACGACCGGACCTATCGCCTCTGGCATGCGGATCGCTCCCTCGGCACCGTGGTCGTGCCCGACCGCGCCACCGCGCTGCGCAAGGGCGTGCTCGGCTGGGTCTTCCAGCAAGGGGCCGCTACCTTCACGCAAGACGTCTCCCATGACGGGCCCCATCCCATCGAGGCGAACGACGGCACGGCCCGCGGCGGCCTGGCCCTTCCCCTGGTGCACGGGGGCGTGGTCTTCGGTGTCTTGTGCTTCGAGGCCCCGGAGGGAGCGGTCATCGAGGACGAAGGGCTTTCGATTGCCCAACTGGTCGCCGTTCAGGCAGCCACGGCCGCGCGCAGCGTGCAGCTGGCCGGAGAGCTCGGCATCGCCGACGAGATGATCTACACCCTGGCCACCGCCATCGAGGCCAAGGAT
Organism: Stenomitos sp.; assembly: GCA_036704085.1. Lineage (GTDB taxonomy): Bacteria > Cyanobacteriota > Sericytochromatia > S15B-MN24 > UBA4093 > DATNQJ01. The sequence goes on along the minus strand of DATNQJ010000285.1, from coordinate 2,731 downwards.
CCTTACACCCAGGGTCACTGCGATCGCGTCGCCAACTATGCGGTGGCCATCGGTCGCCGCTACGGGCTCTCGCCGCGCGAGCTACGCCACCTCCACAAGGGCGCCTTCCTCCACGACGTGGGCAAGATCGGGGTCCGGGACGCCGTCCTGCTCAAGGAGGGCCCGCTGACCCAGTCCGAATACGAGCACATCAAGGAGCACCCGACCATCGGGGCCCGGATCCTCCGCAACCTGCCCAGCGCGGGCGGCATCGTGCCCACCGTGCTCTACCACCACGAACGCTGGGACGGCCGCGGCTACCCCGATGGTCTGGTCGAGGACGAGACGCCCCTCTTGGCACGCATCGTCTCGGTCGCCGACGCCTTCGACGCCATGACGACCACCCGATGCTACCGTCCGGCGTTGACCTGCGAGCAGGCCCTCGAGATTCTCGAGACCTATGCGGGCACCCAGTGGGACCCCGAGGTGGTGAGCGTCTTTTTGGACGTCATCCGGGAGCGGATCGCCGAGACCGGCAGCTTCGAGCCCCTGCAGGTTCCGCAGGGCCTTTAAGGCCGGGCCAGTGCCCCCACGTCCAGGTAGGGGCGACGATAGCTCGCCGCGTTCGTATCGGTGACGCCCGCCATCAGGCTGGACCACCACTGGGATCGGAGCGGGCTGTTCTCCCAGCAGGCTTGAAACGAGCTCTCCGAATAGGCCGAAAACCCCAGGGGATCGGAATCCGAAGGATTCTTGCACAGGACGTAGCGCTCCCGGGTGGGCGTCACGGCGAGCCCGACTACCAAAAGCCAGTGCATCCGCGTCAGGTTGCCGTCCAGCGTCACGACCACCGGCACGGGGCGGCCATCCCGGACGATGTCCATGACCCCCGACAGCTCGCCGTCCCGATAGGCCTCGGCGTGCAAGTAGCCGGTGCGATTCAGGTAGTCGCGCGCCTCTTCGATCCGCGTGCCCCACTGCTGGGGTGGCATGGCCGTCTTGACGGCGCGCAACGGGTCGGAATCGCCCTCGGGCTTCAGCCCGTAGAAGCCGAGCAGGGTGGCGATCGCCGCGGGCCCGCAGTCGTTGGCGTCGACCTGAGCCACCCCCGGAATGGCGCTCGCCCGGATCACCTGAGCCGCAGCGGCCATGGAGCCGGAAGCCGTCGCGATCGTCCGCGTCTCGCGCACCAGCTCGAGCGGCCGCCCGTAGAGGTGGGGCGGGCTGCCCGGAGCAGGCGAGGGCGATGCCGGCGCCTCCGGCCGCCAACCGTTCCAGTCCAAGTTGCACCCGGCCAGGACCAGGGCGACCATGAGCCATGCATGCCGCATCACCGACCCTCCCATGGGCATGGTCCTCGACCCCGGCCTCCGCGGCAGCGGCCAAGGCGTCGCAAAATCGTTGGTCGGTCGATCAAGTGACCGAAAGGTCTTGAGGTTTTGTGAAATCTTGATTAAAATTGGAACAAGAAACGAATAATGACACTGGGATAACCGAACGGATCACCGAAGCTCGTCCAGCCGAAACCGCCGAAACCCAGGCTCCTTAGGAAGGTGCCAAATGTTTGCTCGGTTGATCGCCACCAGTCTTTGCGTGTTGACCCTGGCCGGATGCGGCCTCAGCCCCGCCATGCCCCGGACGACCAGCGCGGCCAAAACGACCGCCGCGGACTACTCCGGCTGCTATCTCGCCCTCACCTTCGACCCCAGCCCCGAGGTCGCCGATACGGAGAGCCGCCTGCGCCAGCAGCTGGGCTTCCTGGACCTGTCGCACGCCATCCCGCCGCGCATGGGCGAGGAGCTGCACCTGACGGTGGGCTACTTCCGCGACCTCCGGCCGTATCAGGCCGAGAAGATCGCGGAGACCTTCCGCGGCAAGGATGCCTACGTGTACATCAACGGGTACGGGGTCGTGAACCAGCAGGTCGTCTACTTCACGATCCAGGGCGCCGAAGAGCCCCGCCAGACCCTCACCGCCATGGGCGTCCAGTACAGCGCCGACGACCCGCACGTCACCTTCGGCGTGTGCCCCGGCAATCCCCGGGACTTGCATGGCGTGCCCAAGAAGGCCCAGCAGGCCATTGGACCCTACAAGTTCCTGGCGCGGTTCCACCTCAAGCAGGGTACCAAGAACCTCTGGTAGCTGGCGCCTCCGTCAAACGGCCAAGACAGACGAGTCAGAGCACCAGGGAGCGCCGGCAAGATGCCGCCGCTCCCTGGTGACGATTGCCTGATTTGATTGGGTGCTCAGTACCCCAATGGAAAGCCCGTACTGCGCCCGAGCAGGGTCAGGAGGGTGTCGAGGCCCTTGCGTTCCACGAGGTTCTTGGCCCGGCGGAAGCCGGCCCCGTAGGAGGGATCCTGGTCCTGCTGCATGCTCTTGATGGCGAAGGGCGCAAGCTCGCTCTCGGACTGGTCGTGGATCAGGTACTTCACGTAGTTGCAGCTGCCCTCCTCGAACGCGGGATCCAGCCGGCGCCCGTTGTGGAGGTTGACCCAGACGTGGGTGAGCTCGTGGGCGACCGTCCCCTCGAAGATCTCGCGCGGCATGCCGAAGAGCACGTAGACCGCCATCTCGCGCTTCACGATCTGGTTCCCCCGCTTTTCCGTCAGGACCGAGGTGAAGCCGTTGACGTTGGGGCCGCCCGGATGCCCCGTACGGCGCAAGAGGTTGCGTAGCGTGCCCCGATCCACCAGGATGACGGGGGCAGCCTCGGCAGGCACCTCGAGTCCCCAGCCCGCCAGTCGCTCCC
>DATNQJ010000284.1:0-2587 GCA_036704085.1 Stenomitos sp. | reverse complement strand
GATGCGCGCCAGGATCAGGCCATCCTTGGCGTAGCGCTCCTCGATCTCGTCGATCGCCTTCTTGACGTTCTGAGCCGAGAGGATCTTGCCGCGCAGAGGCTCGAAGGGACGCGTGAGCTGGTCGGGCTTGAAGTGCTGGGCCCCGTCGATTCGCACCAAGCGAAGGACGGGGTTCTCCGTGACTTGCAAGGTCAGGACGAGCCCGCCGAGCTGCGCTGGGACGAGCGTCGGCACCACGGCCGAGAAGGTCCCAAGCTCCGCCACCCGCTTGAGCCCCGCCTGGAGATCGGCGAGCTGGATCTCCTGACCCTCGTGGATCCCGAGCGCCCCGACGATCTCCGCCTTGGGGACCTGCTTGTTGCCCCGCACCTCGATGGACACGATGCGGATCTTCTGTTGCTCGTCGGCCTGAGGGGCCTCCGCGGGCTTATCCTCGGCGGCGGCCCGGGCCGGGAGGCCATGCAGCACCCCCAGGGTCATCGCCAGCATCCCGGTAAGAAGGATCCGGTCGCTCATGAAACGCCCTTTCTTGGAAGCCGATCGTCCGATCGGGTGAGAGGTCGCCTCTGAGCGAGGGTACAACGGAGGCTAGCCAAAGGGTTTGGTCACCTTGGCCAACAATCCGGACAGGTTGCGGTCGACAGGAGGGCATCGTGAGACAGCAATCGACCCACGGCATCGGCTGGACGCTCGTTGTGGCGATCGCCCTCACGCTCGGCGGCTGTCAGGCCGCCCATGAGCGCCCCTCCGATCCGGCGGCCACGAATCGCGCTGCGCCGGAAGGCGGCTTTGGAGCGGTGCCAGGGGCGGCCCCTGCCCCCCTCTCGGAGAACAAGCTCAAGGCGCCGGACACGGCGCAAGGGCGCCCGCAGGGGACGGAGGCTCGCCACATCATCCGTCGGGCGGAGGTCACGCTGCTGGTGAGCGCCGTGCCAAGGGCCGTCGAGGCGGTGCGATCGCTCGTAAAGGACAAGGGGGGCTACGTCTCCGACGAGTCCCTCCAGACCGCCTCGGGAGAGGTACCGAGCGGAACCGTCACTCTCCGGGTCCCTGTCGTGCGCTTCGACGAGGTGCTACAAGCCTTCGGCAGCCTGGGAGAGATGCAAGCCCGCCGGATCTCGGCCGAGGACGTGACGCTCGAGGTCGTGGACACCGAGAGCCGGCTGCGGAACCTGCGCCGGGAGGAGGAGCAGTTCCTCAAGGTCCTCAGCCGGTCGGGATCCATCCGGGACGTGCTCGCCGTCGAGCGCGAACTGGCCCGGGTACGCGGGGATATCGAGCAGACCACGGGCCGCCTGCGTCAGCTGAACAACCTCGTCGACCTGGCGACCATCACCGTGACGCTGACCGCGCGGGCCGAGCAGGCCGTCACCTCACCGTGGGACCTCGCGCCGGTCGTTCGCAACGCCTGGCAAGACGCCCAGGCCCAGCTTGCCGTGACCACCGCCCGGGCCCTGTCGGGCCTGGTCTGGCTCGGCGCCTATGTCATCCCCCTGGCCGTCCCGAGCCTGCTCATCTACCTCGCCATCGGCTGGATCCTCGCGCGCCTCATGGTCGGACGCGTGGCATGGCTGACGCCCGACCGCTTCCGCATGGTCTGGGGCGCACTGGGGGCGGCCCTCCTCGTGCTGGTCCAGCCATCCTTGTTGCTCTTGATCCTGGCGCTGGCGGCCCTGGTGTTTGCTGCCAGCAAAGTGCCCGCGATCCGGCATCGCTGGCAACCCAAGTCCCCCGACAGGCCTTAAGGAACCAGGGAACCGCCTTCGCTTGAGCCCCACAACCATCCGTTCGTGCTGAGGCTCTCGCAGTACGAACGGTTCCGCTAGGAAAAAGGCGCTCCCAGGTTTAGGTCTTATCCGGGACCCGCACCACGAAGTAACCCTGCTGCCAGCGGCGGCGGTACTCGTCCAGCCACTCGGCCACGGCCGTGCCGGCAATGTTCTTGGTGAGGTTGAAGATGTCCTTGATGGTGTAGTGCTCGGTCCCCCGCACCTCCTCGAGCATGGTGTCCGAGAACACCTCGAGGCAGCGGTTGGGTGGCGGCAGCTGGGCGGGCTCCACCGCGCCCATGTCGTCGAGCACCGGCACGAAGGCCGGCAGGTTGATCCCGAAGTGGTTGCGGATGACTTCGGCCATCTCCCAGGCGAGTTGGTCGGGCTCGTGATGGCAGCCGCCGTTGGTGGGCACGAAGCCCGCGTCGCCGTCGCTGCCTTCCGAGAACCAGCAAATGTAGTGCATCAAGGGTGTCGCCATGGGTGCCTCGCTTCCGGGTGCGCAATCATTGCCCACGATTATCGCGTCCAGTGGGGCGAGGCGTCCAGTGTCGGCGGCCCGGTGGCGCCCCTAGAACTTCCGGAGGCTCGTCAGGGCGTAATAGAATCCCTTGGACGACGCAAAAAGGCCATCGTAGGCCCCCATCGCCAGATCGATCCGGGACTCGGCGCCGTCGAAGCCGACCCCCAGCGTGTAAAGGGTGGCGCTCTCTCCGCCGATGCTCAGGCCGGCGCGCACGGGCAGCCACTCCAGGACCCGGTACTCCCCGCCCAGGTGAATCTCGGGGATGGTCGTCACCCCGTAGCCCTTGCCG
>DATNQJ010000283.1:0-10084 GCA_036704085.1 Stenomitos sp. | reverse complement strand
GGAGTAGACCTCCTCGCTCGCGCGCTGGAACATCGAGCGCATGGCCTCTTCGGGCGACGTCTCGATGAGGAGCATTCCCTCGCGATGCAGCTCCAGGAGGCCCTGGGCGACGGCGAGCTCGTTGAGGTGGGTGGAGGCGGCGATCTCGGCGAGGGTCAGGCCCTCGGTGCCCGCGATGACGGCCCAGACTTCGGTGCTCTCGGCGGAAAGGGAGCTGGCGAGCTGCGCCTTGTCGCTGCGAAAGCGCGCCCGGGTGGTCAAGAGGGGCATCTCGCGGCGGATCGATCGCCACTGGTCCAGGCGCCGGATGCCTTCCTTGGACATCTCGGCCAGGGGGGTCGCCACCTTGCCAGGGGCGTCGACGGGATCCCCCGCCGCGAACTGGAAGGTCCCGGTCTCCCACTGGAAGATGGCGTAGACGGCCTCTTCGGCGGAGAGATCCTGCGCGGTGGCGCTGATGATCTCACCCTGCGCGCAGCTCAACGTGCCCTCACGGCCCTCGCTCGAGACCCGCAGCATGCCCGTCGAGGCGTTGAGGCTGATGATCTGAAGCAGATCGCTCAAGCTGAAGTCCTGGAGGCTGCCTTCCGCAATCATTTACTCCGTCCCCTCGTCCTCGGCGCCGATTGGCTCCCGCCACAGGCCTGACTCTCCCGCCGCGGGAGCGCCTGCAACGAGCAAACCCTGGATGATTATACTCGAACCGTCGGCGCCCGGGTATGGCACCTGCAACTCTTGGCGGGACAGGATCGGCCGCCGTTCGGCCACCAGGGCCGCGAGGGCGTCTCCCATCTCGCCTTGGTACGGCAGGGCGACGAGGCGGTACGCGTCGGCCGCTGAAAGCAGCCTGGAGACCGCCTGGAGGTGCGCCTCGGAGTCGCCGAACGCGCTTCCGAGGGTTCCTGTCGGGAACGCCGTCGGTTTGCCCGCCGGATCCCCGCCCGTCCACTGTTCACAGAGTTGCTGCGCCAGTCCCTGTGCTTCTATACCCCCGAGCGGGGGGACGTAACAAACCAGCAGCTCGCCGGGGAATGCGGCCAAAGCGGCCTCTGGCGCCATTTTCTCCGCTCGGTGGGGCCGCGGCTTCAGCCCCTGCATGCGTCCGAGCATGCGGTGGGCCTGCTCGACGTACCGGCGGAACACGGCCGAGGGTGGCAGCGGCTTGAAGCCGAGCTCTTCGCGGTTCCAGCCGAGCCAGTAGCGGATCGTCCAGTAGACGGCAACCGTGCCGATGGCCCGCTCGGCCCAGGTGGCCTCCGAGCCATGGATATGCTGGTACCAGATGCCGAGCCAGATGGTTTCTTCGGGGGTGAAGTAGCGATTCGCCCACGGCATGAAGCGCTTGACGACGTCCGGCTCCTTGCGGAGCTTGGACCACTTGGCCAGGCGCCGGTCGCTCAGGGGGACGACCCCGTCGGCGACGAAGGCCCGGTTCCACCAGACGCTCGAGTCCAGGAGATCGGCGGTGGTCACGGTCATGCCCTGGCGCTTGAGGGCCCGGGCCTCGGCGCCCCAACCTGAATAGAGGCACAGCACCGACTCGGCGCCCAGCACGCTGAGGTGCTCGGCGACCCACGTGGCGGGCGGGCGAACGGGGGGCAGGATGGGGCCTGTGACGTCGGGCAGTGGGGCGGTCATGAGGCTCTCGGCATGGGGGCGATCGCCTGTCATGATAGCACGCAGTCAAGCTTCACCCGTTTTATCGCCCTAACGGGTGGCAAGCAAAGCAACGCCCCCCCTAGCAGGGGGGGATGGGGGGGTAGATCCGTAGCCCTTCCGGGAGAACGTTACAAGAACCGCTCCTTGAACACCGCCGCCCCGCTCGCCGCCGGGTTGACGGAGGCCACGGTCACCGTCTCGATGCCGTTCGGAGCCAGCGTGAGATACCGATAGGCGAGCTCGGCCTTGCCCGCCGAGTCCAGGAAGGTGATGACCAGGTACCCGCTGTGCTCGACGGTATCCTGGTTCTGCACCGTGACCGTCACCTCCAGCGTCTTCTTGAAGAGGCCCCGGGTCTGCGACGAGGTGACCTGGGCCTTGACGCCGGTGCCCGCCGGAACGGCCGAGGTCGTCGCCGTAGAGCTCGCGGTGGCGACGGTCTGGTAGGGGTCGACGTACTGCCCCTGGCTGGAGGCATAGGTCGTCGTGCTGGTGGTGCTGGTCGTCTGCCGGTAGGAGCTCTGGTCGGGGACGACGGGGGTTTCGTCGCCGCAGCCCGCCGTGACGGCGGCCACCAGCATCGCAGCGAGGATGAGGGGGCTCGGACGCATGGCGGGCTCCTTGGCGACGGCTACTGGGTGATGACGTTGGCGGTGGCCGCGTCGGCGTTGTCGCTCGACTGGACCGAGTAGTCGCGGATCTCGGCGGGGTCGAGCACGACGCTCAGCGACTTGGTCTCGACCGTGTTGCCGCCCTTGGTGAAGGTCACCACCAGGGTGCCGGACTGCTGCTTGAGGAAGCTGGGGTTCGACACCTGGACCTTGGCCTCGAGGGTCTTCCACATGAGGATGCCGTGGGTTTCGGTGCTCACGACCTTGGCCCGCAGGGCATAGGCGAGATCGATGGGCGCGGGGGTCGGGGTCGCCACCGGCGCGGGGGTCGGGGTGGCCACGGGCTCCGGGGTCGGGGTGACCTCGGGCGTGGGCGTCGGGCTCGCGGTCGCCGAGCTCGTCGAGGTGTCCATGAACAGGTCGTTGGTGGTGAGGCTGGAAGTGCTCGTCGACTGGCTGTACGAGCTGCTGGTGCTCGTGTCGACGTTATCAGCCGAGGTGGCGGCCTTCTGTCCGCAGCCACCCGTCACGACGGCGAAGCACAGCCCGACGGTGACCATAATCGGCGCAAGGCGCAGCTGACGAATCATTCTCCCACCCTCCTCGTGTCGGTGTTCCTAACACTATATGCACGCGGGCCGGAACGAACTGACGTCGCTCCGGTGAAGGTGGGTTTAAGCTCCGGGTAAAGTTCTAGGGCAGGGCGGCGCGGGAGATCACCTGATCCAGGCTGCTCGATGAGGGGGCGGGCGGATCGGAGGCGATCGTGGGCCCGTTGCTCCAGCGGGCGATCTGGTTGGCGTACTGGAGCCCCAGGACCTGGACCTGCGGATCCTTGAGCAGCGCCGCGTAGTCCCAGTTGCTCGGGTCCTTGCCCTGGCGTAGGGCCTCGCGGGCAGCCAGGGCGATGGTGCTGCTCGTCCCGTTGACCGTGACGGTGGCCTCCACGTACTGCTGGGTGAGCCGGACCAGGCTGCGATAGGTCGGCGAGCCTCCGGAGTCGAGGAGATCGATCTCGTAGAGGGTCGGCGAGGCCGTGAGGGACGTGGACGGCACGTGCACGGCGAAGTTGCCGTCGGAGTCGAGGATGGTGCCCACCGCGAGGGTCGCGCCGCCCATGGTCACCAGGGAGGCCCGGAAGCTGCGCGGAGCCGGCTGGGTGTCGGCCGCCACCACGTAGTCCATGGGCAAGAGGGCCTGGCCGTGGATGGCGATCAGGCCGGGCAGGCTGCTCTCGGGAGAGACGCGCGGCCACTCGCAGCCTGCCAGGAGCCCGGCGACCATCGCCACGCTCAGGAGGGCTCGCTTTGCGATCGGTGGCTTACAGGACGACGATCCCATGGCGGACCTCCGGACGGCGGGACTCCTGCTTCGGAGCCTACCACCGGGGCCGGTGGGGGGATTGGGCGGCCTTGGAAAATTCCGTTGGCGATCCGGCTACTTGAAGATCAGATCGGCGCTGTCCTGGGCGAGATCGGCGTCGGCGCCGGGGGCCGGATCCGAGCCGCCCAGGTAGCCGTAGTAGCGTGCTTGGAACCGGCTGCGCAGGGTCGTGGCCTGGATCAGCGGGTTTTCGAGCAGGGGCGGTGGGTTGACGGTGCGGCCCGGGCTGGTCTGTCGCAGGGACTGGAGGCCGAGCGTCACCAGGGTCGAGAGATCGTTGAGATCCCCCTGCATGTCGCCCGTCTGGTCCTTGGACAGGGAGTAGGTGCGCTCGAGCAGGATGCCGCCGCGAGTCGGGTGGCGCCAGGCCAACGTCACGAAGTCCCCTGCCGCTTGCAGGTTGTCCGTGCGCAGCTCGAAGGAGAACTCGCCGGCGGCGTTGAGCACGTGCGCCGCATCCTGCTTGAACATCGTGCCCGAGAGGTTGGATACCTGGAGCGGGCTGTTGGCGAGCGAGGGATTCGCGGGCGGATTGGTGAGGCCCTCGGTGGAAGGCGGCACGATCTTGCCCTTGAGGGTCACGGTCTTGACCGAGCCGGAGCAGCCGACGAGCAGCAAGGTAGCAAGGCAGGCCGCCAGGCGCGTGGAAATGGCATGAAGCACGGTCGTCCCCTCCTTGCTCCCATTGTAATGGAAGCAGGCGGGAAGGGGAGCCCTAGGGGCGCGGGCCCGTGCGGCGGCGCCGCTTGGGCGGCTCCGCCGGGGCTGCGGGTAGCGTGGTAAAGCGCTTTTCCACCCAGCGATCGAGCCGGCGCACGTAGCGGTCCACGCCCCAGAAGCGGGTGGACTTGCCCTGGTAGGCCATGACCGCGGCGTAGACCGCGAGCCCCACCATGCCCAGCATCCAGATCGAGATCAGGAGCCCAGAGAACGACAGCAGGAAGAAGCCGAGCCATGGCAGGTTGCCGAGCAAGGCGCCCAGCCAGCCGATCAGCATCGCCCCGCCGAAGCTCGCTGCGACGAGCAAGAGGGACTGCAGGGCGTGGTAGCGCAGGTGGCGGATGCCCCGGTACTCGGGCATGACGAGCACCCCCACCGCCACCGGGGGCAGGTAGCAGAGGGCCGCCAGGACCCGGTAGGAAGCGGCGCGCGGCTGAAGGTTCATCAGGAGCGCTCGCGGGTCATCATGAGGCGGAGGATTGGATTCTTGGCCGCGGCCTCCAGCTTGGCGCTACCGGTTTCGGGTCGATAGCCCTTGCGTTCGGCCCGGATCTGGTAGTCTCCGAGCGGCAGATCGATGACCTGGAATTGCCCGTTGGCCTGGCTCATGACGAGCACGCTGACGCCAGGCCCCACGACGACGAGGCGGGTTTCGGCCAGAGGGGCACCGCTGACGGCATCCGCGACCGTCCCGGAGAGCGAGCCTCGCTGCTCCTGGGCCGACGGCAGGCGCCCCTCCTTGAGCGGAAGGGTGACGATGACGGGTTCGGTGCCGAGCGAGGCCGTGGCCGTGGTCAGCGGGGTGCCCGAGCGATCCAGCACCTGCAGCTGATAGGAGCCGGGCGGAAGCGCCGGGAAGTAGAAGTAGCCGCTGGAATTGCTCGTGGTGCGCTTGGAGGTGCCCACCAAGAGGATGGTCAGACCGGCGCGCGGGGTGCCGTCGGCGCCCACCACGCGCCCGATGATCGTGCCGGCTGGCAGCGCCGGGGGCTGGACGCCCTGACCGGGACTCGCTCCCGACCTCGATGGCGCGGGCGAGGGGCCGGGGCCCGGAGCGGGCGTCGCCTTGGGGCGCGTGAACCACTGGGAGTACTCCGGCAGCACCCCATGCAGGCTGCCGCCCCCGAAGTAGCTGCGGGTCAACCAGTCCGCACCGGGCTCGCCGAGGCTGCCGGCCTCCAGGCGTACCCAGGGAAGGGGAGAGAGCTCGGCCCCCACGTTGGCATAAGGAGCCGAGCCTGTCTGAGGTCCCCATCCTTCGAGCATGAGGCGTCCCAGTCCGCCCAACGGCAGCTCCATTCCGACCATGAGGCGGGTGTTCAAGCTGAGGTCTCCCTCGAAGCCCGCATGCAGGCTTCCCCAGCGCCCGAGGTCTCGGGACAGGGACAGGAAGTAGCTCGTGCCCGCGACGGGACCCGCAGCCGGGACGCCCAAGAGCGTGGCTCCGAAGGCCACGGCGGTGGGGTTGGTCGTGGTGGGGCGAAGGAGCTGGTATTTGAGCCCACCGGTGACGTAAGGATAGCCAGGCACGCCATAAAGCAGGCTCGCCTCGAGCCCGCTCAGGAGGCCGTAACGGGCGAACCCCGCCATGGCCATGGGGCGGTTCCGGAGGGCGATGGCCTGCAGCCCCACCTCCAGCTCGCGCTCCTGGGCGACGCGGGCGTCCGGCATGGTGACCAGTCCCTGGTAGCCCCACAGGGTGGGGCCGGCCGAGGCCGGGCGGGCGAGCAGGGGGAGCATGGCCAGCGCCACGACGAGTCGGCGCATTAGTGACCCTGGGCCGTGCGGGAGGCCTGGTCCGCCACCCGGTAGGCATCGTAGACCGAATAGACCTTGGTCCCGACCATCAAGAGGGTGTCGCCGAAGCGGAAGTAGCCCACCCCGAGGGCCGCATCGAGCAGCCAGGCCGCCGGATAGGCGAGCACCGGAGCGAGCATCCACCATCCCTTGGCGGACTCGTGGTTGTAGAATTGGCCGGTGCCGTTGACCGCGAGGCTGAGGCCCGCGGCGATGCGGGGATCGTGGGGCGGCAACGAGGAAAAGATCGCCTGCTCCGGCGGCAGAGGCGCCGGGGAGTAGCCGGGCAGGGGCTCAGAACGGGCGGGTAGCGCCGTGAGCGAGAGCGTGATCGCGGCGGCAAGGGCCGCGCGGGCCGGAAAGGCGTGCCTCATGCCCACAGTGTAACGTACCGATCCCCCGCCCGCAAGGCGCCTGAGGGCGCCTAGAAGTCCAGCTTCATGCCCAGGTAGTTGCCTTGGCCGTTGATCCCGAGCGTCGCCTCCATGTAGGGACGGACCCGATACCCGAGCTCGAGCCCGCCCGAGGGACCGCCGAACATGTAGAAGTAGGGGCCCGGAACCTGGCCGTAATAGGGCACGATGAGGTTGAGCCGCGCCACGAGGTCCCGGGTGAAGGGGTAGGCGAGCCCGAAGCCCACCTCGGGAACCGGCAGATGGTCCAGGTTGTACGGATTCTGGAAGGTCGTTCCGCCCCAGATGCCGAGGATGCCCGCGATGCTCAGGCCCGTGCGGCCGCCGGTTACGAAGGAGTAGACCCAGCGCACGTCGTAGCGATACGGCTCGGGGTCGTTCCAGTAGCCCGTTCCGAGAGAGGCGCCGAGCGTCCACTGCGGGGCGAGGGCCACGTCCGCCGACACGCTGAGGGCGTGGCCCAGGCCGAGCCCGAAATAGCGCATGTCGCGGCCGGTGATGTCCGCGCGCGGCATGGTCGAGGCCGCGGCCGGCAGGGCGAAGGCCCCGAGAAACGCCAAGGTAGCAACGGTCTTGAGCACCCGATCCTCCTTTCGAGATGGCCTGACCGAGTGTAGGTCGGGAGGGGGGGACGGTCAATGTTGCCTTACCCTATTGACAACCTTCCTCGTCTCTTGGATAATAACCCTATCGATTGCGGAGGTGGCGTAATGGCAGCCGCGCACGTTTGAGGGGCGTGTGGAGAAATCCGTATGGGTTCAAGTCCCATCCTCCGCACTATAGAAATCGGGCGTCAGGGCAACCTGACGCCCGATTTTTTCAAGCGAGATAGGAGCGCTCATGCATCTGCTGCTTTCCCTGGTCGATTTCGTTCTGCACTTCGACAAGCACCTGGCGGACATCCTGCAGGCCTACGGGACCCTCACCTACCTGTTCCTGTTCCTGATCCTCTTCTGCGAGACGGGGCTCGTCGTGACCCCCTTCCTGCCGGGAGATTCGCTGCTGTTCGCGGCCGGGGCCTTCGCGGCGGCCGGCTTGATGGACATCCGGGCCCTCTGGGGGCTGTTGCTCTTGGCGGCGGTGCTGGGCGACTCGACCAACTACTGGATCGGGCGCACCCTGGGCCCCAAGGTCTTTCATCGCACCGACAGCAAGCTCCTGAACCGGAAGCACCTGGTCCGCACCCAGGCCTTCTACGACAAGCACGGCGGCAAGACGCTCATCCTGGCGCGCTTTGCGCCCATCCTGCGCACCTTCGCGCCCTTCGTGGCCGGCATTGGTCAGATGCCCTATCGGCGCTTCCTCGCCTTCAGCGTGACGGGCGGGGTCCTGTGGATCTCCCTGTTCGCGCTCGGCGGCTACTTCTTCGGGAACCTGCCGACCATCAAGCAGAACTTCAAGCTCGTGATCCTGGGCGTCATCGTGGTGTCTCTGCTGCCGACCGTCATCGAGCTCTTGCGCCACTGGCTGAGCCCCGCGAAGGCGTCCGTGGCGGAGTAGTCGGCTGGCGACCGGGCGTCCGGCATGATACACTTCCAGGGCGTTACGTTCCGTTATCAAGTACGCTAGGCGCCGGGACGGGCATCCCTCCGGGCGCCGGGCCGGAGGAATCATGCCCCGTCGCGCTGGCTATGATGCCGATCTCGCCGAGGGATCGCTCGAAATCGCTGAACTCAGCTACCAGAGCGTTGCCTCCTACCACGCCGGCTGGGCCCACCTCCATCCGGATGACCAGGCCGAGTACCTGGAGGCGTTCGTGCACCTCGAGGCCCACCTGGATCAGCTTCTGAGCTGGCGGCAGTCCGGCCGCTTGGACCCGGATCACCTCCGGCGCCTCGCGCATGTCCTGGACCTCAAGGGGGGAGCGGATCCCTTGCTTGCCGAGCTGCGCCGCCCCGCCGCCCTTCCGGTGGCTGACGTCGCATCGATCAAGCATCCGATGGTGCTAGAGGATTAGGGCGACAAGATCGTTTACAAACAATTGTGTATCCCTTACAATCGACCTCTCAAGCGACAGCCGAAAGGAGGGGACGATGGGGGGCACGGAGTTTTGGCTGGCGATCGCCTTCGGAGCCGGCGCCTTGCTGGGCGCATCGTTCGGGATCGTCCTGATGGCCGTGTTGATGGTCTCCAAGGAGTCGGAGCTGCAATTGGCGCACCAACAGGATTCGCCGCCCGGAGTCGGGCGCTATGGCTGGTATTGAGCCGCTTTAGCGAGCAAGGGTTGGGTTACAATCCTGTAATCATCCGGAAATCGACGGTTTAGTTTGGCGTCATCTCGGGAATAGGATCGATAGCCAGCCAGCCGACCTTCCGAGAGGAGCCTACCATGCTCGATCCGCGGTACGCGTTGAACATCTGCCTCGCAGCGACGGGAACGATCTGGATTCTGATGGTCCTCGGCGCGGCCGTGGGGGCGCCCCCCTCGGCCCTTTCCTACGGTCTCTTGACCCTCAACATCATCAGCACGATGTTCGTCTACCAGCGCTATCGCGGTCTCTTCTGGTAGTCACAAAGTTTGGGCCCCGGCACCGCCGGGGCCCTTCGTCGTTCTAATGCGAAAGACTGGGTAAGTGAACGCCGCCCGGCGCGAGCCGTTGAAGTTTGCGCTAGCCCGGGATCACATGCCAGACGAACACCAGGTAGTAGTACGTCACGGCCCCCGAGAGCAGGTAGCTGTCCACCCGGTCGAGCACCCCTCCGTGGCCGGGGATGATGTCCCCCGAGTCCTTCTTGCCCGCGTCCCGCTTGATCATGGACTCCGTCAGGTCGCTGATTTGCGCCACGATGCTGATCACCAGCCCCAGCACCACCGAATGCACGAGGTGGAGGTGGAAGCCCCAGCCAAAGAGCCCTGCCACCAGCATCGCGAAGGCTATGCCCCCGATCGAGCCCTCGACCGTCTTGTTTGGCGACAGGGGCCCGATGAGCGAGGTCCGCCCCAGGGTCTTTCCTGCGAAGTACGCTCCGACATCCGTGGCGAAGATGGCCCCGAAGAACAGGAACGTCACGCTCATGCCCAGGTGCGGCATCGCCGTCCGCTGGGCCAGGTCGGTGTACTCGAGCTGGCGCAAGAGGGGGATGTAGCTCGGCAGCCACCCGCAGAGCACGATGCCCAAAAAGGTCGTCGCGACGTCCGAGATGGTGCCGATCAGGCTGGGGGGGCGCTCCTCGGCCTCCTTGCGGCCCTGGAGGGCGTCGATCATGTTCCAGTAGGGGAACCAGGGCGCGCTCCGGATGATCAGGAAGAGGCATGAGAGCACGAAGACCGCGACCAGGAACGGCGCATGGAAGCGCGTGCCGGTCACGGCCGTGAGCACGATGATCGAGAGACATGCGGCCGTGCCCAGGTAGCGGGCCGGGCGGTAGCCCTTCTCCTCGAAGAGCCAGAACAGCTCCTGGCTCGCGAAGATGGCCAGCACGAAGATGAACAGGGCCACCGACCACTCGGCGTACCAGATGAGGCCGAGGGCCAGGAGGATGCCGATCACGCCCGAGATG
>DATNQJ010000282.1:0-3118 GCA_036704085.1 Stenomitos sp. | reverse complement strand
GCGGCGAGATCCACCGTGCCGTCCAGCTGGACGATCGGTCCTCCGGTCGAGGGGCCCGTCAGCCACTGGCAGCCCAAGAGGCCGGACAGCAGCAGCATCGCCCCGAGGGCTCGGAAGGCTTCGTTCGTGTTCATCGCACGCCCCTTGGTCGTGAGAGCACCGTGAAGACAGGGTCCGTTTGGGTGAGTCAAGCGCAAAGTTCGGTTCAGCCGCGTGAACGTTGCGTGGATTTATAAAAAGTTCTAATGAAAAATTACCCGAATGCGTGCTTGATCCCACCGGTCGACTCGCGGTTCAGGTTCGATGATCGCGCCATGCCCATCCGGCAGGCCTGGCGAGCGATTTTGGGGTGTCCCCGGCGTCTGCTCTTGCACTTCCGGCGCAAACGCGGCATCATGAGCCTCTGTTTGAACGACTGCGCCGATGGGCGCGCCGACTTCCCAGCGTTTGAGAGGGCAACGTGATCGACAACCAGGGACGACTCTTTGGAAAACTTAATCTTCTCGACTTCACGGTCGTGCTCGTGGTGGTGGCCGTGGTCATGGGCGGCATGCTCGCCCGTGCCGGCAAGGCCGGAGTCAACCAGCAGCTCAAGGGCGAGGCCATGGCCGAGTTCGACCTGTTCATCCGCGGCGGCGTGAGCGATCCGAGCATCTTCAAGGAAGGCGAGAAGACGTTCATCACCATCCGCAACCAGCCGTACGCGGCCCTGACCATCCGCAAGGTCCGGGTCACGCCGCGCACCATCACCGTTCCGGTGTCGGGCGGCGTGAAGGCCTATCCCGATCCGTCAGAGCCCTACAGCAAGGACGTGCTCTTGACCCTGCGCGAAAAGGCCCAGTTGACCGACGACGCCATCGTGCTCGGCGGCAACAAGGTCAAGGTGGGCGTGCCCATTGATGTCGAGGGCTTCAAGTACCGTCTGCGCGGCTCCATCGTCGACGTCCGACTCGTCGACCAGCCCAAGCTCTAACCGATGGCCGCACACTCGGAAGGGATGAGCGCTCGCCGCGCGGAGCCGGGTCACCCCTGGCAGCGGCTGTTCGGGACCCTCGGTCTGGTCTCGGTGCAGCCTGCCTGGCAGGCCGCCCTCGCCCAGAGCGCGCCCTATCGTGTCGTCCAGGCTCTCCGTGGGCGCCTGGAGACGTGGATCGCGCCGTTGCGCTCGACGTCCTGGGCGGTGCGCATGGCGCCGGGCCTCTCCCTGTTCTTCACCTCGTTGCTGTTGCTCGCCTCACCCTACGTGGGGACGGGCATGAACGCGCTGCTGGTCCTGCTGGCCTTCGCGGCCGTCGTGTTCCAGCTCTTGGTCGAGCCGCCGCGCGCCAAACAGGCCGATGCGCTCGACCTGCCGTTCCTGGCGTTCTTCGCCATCAGCCTGGTGGCGGTGGGCTTCTCGCCCTATCCGATCCTGAGCGTGAAGGGTCTGGCCAAGATGCTCGTCTTCTGGATGAGCTTCTTCGCCTTCCGTGGCGTGCTCGCTCGGGGACAGAAGGGCTGGGTGCCCCTGTTCTCGGCCCTGTTCATCGCGGCGCTCGCACAGTCGCTCTACGGCGTCTACCAGTGGCACATCAAGGTCGCGCCGCTCGCCCTGTGGGATGACGCCGAGGCCGAGGTGCAGCTGACCCGCGTCTACGGGACCCTCAAGAATCCCAACTTGCTGTCGGGCTACTTGATCCCCATCATCCCGTTCGCGGTGGCCGCGGCCCTGACCTGGCGCAACTGGATCCTGAGGGCGCTTGCGGCGGCGACGGCTCTGGCGGCGCCCCTCTGCCTCTACTTCACCTACTCGCGCGGGGCGTACCTCGGCCTGGTGGCCGAAGCGCTGGTCTTCGCGGGATGCGGCCTGGCCTTCCTGTGGCCGGAGATCCGCCGCCGACCCTGGCTGCTCGCGGTGCTCGCCGGCCTCGTCGTGCTCGCCGGCGTGGGCTTCCTGTGGGCCTATCACCACTCGCCGGCCATGCAGGAGCGCCTCCTGTCCATCACGGCCACCCGGACCCACTCGTCCAACTCCTTCCGCCTCAACGTGTGGGACGGCGTGAAGCGGATGATCCGGGACTCGTGGTGGGCGGGTATCGGGCTTGGCAACGATACCTTCCGCAAGGTCTACGCCCTCTACATGGTCAGCGGCTTCGAGGCCCTGGGCGCGTACAACATCTTCCTGGAGGAGACCGTCGAGAAGGGCGTGCTCGGGCTGCTGATCTTCGTCTGGCTGCTACTGGCCGCCATGTTCCGCGCCCTCTACCATGCCTCCACCCGGGTCGAGCGGGTCTGGAGCGTCGCGGCCGTCGCGGTGCTCGTGGGCCTGTCGGTCCACGGGCAAGTCGACACCGTCTTCTACCGTCCCAGCGTCCAGATCCTGTTCTGGCTCGCGCTGGCCGTCATCATGCACCTACCCCATCGAGAGCGAGGCGCCGCATGAGCCGCATTCCCGTCGATGCGAGCATCCGCCGCATCCTGGTCATCAACTTCGGGGGCATCGGGGACGAGATCCTGTTCTTCCCGGTGATCCAGAGCCTGCGCGAGGCCTATCCCCAGGCCCACCTGACGGCCCTGGTCGAGCCCCGCTGCAAGGGCATCATGACCTTCAACCCGGCCGTGGACGAGGTCCTGACCCTGGACGTCAAGGGACGTCCCTCGCTCGGAGAGGTGCTCGAGGTCATGGGGGCGTTGCGCTCCAGGGGCTTCGATCTGGCCATCGGCTCGGGCCGCTCGCCGGTCATGCCCCTCCTGCTGCTCTTGTCCGGGGCCAAGTACCGGGCGGGTTACGACGCCAACCGGCTGAGCTGGACCTTGACCGAGAAGGCGCCCTGCAATCCCCAGCAGTATGCGGCCGAGATGTACTACGACCTCATCCGCCGCTGGATCCCCATTCCCTTCCGGCTGCCGCAGGCGGCCCTCACCCAGGCCGATCGGGAGTGGGCCAGGGGCTTTCTGGCCGAGCATGGCGTGCAGCCCGGGGATCCCGTCGTGGTGCTGCACCCTGGCACCAGCAAGCTCTCGGTGATCAAGAAGTTCATCAAGAGCTGGGAGAGCGCCAAGTGGGCCGAGCTCGCGGCGCGTCTCCAGGCGGACGGCGTGCGCGTGGTGCTCGCCGGAGGCCCGGACGACGCCGAGG
>DATNQJ010000281.1:0-25211 GCA_036704085.1 Stenomitos sp. | reverse complement strand
GGGCTGCCATCATGCGGCGGCCTCCTCGCCCGTGCCGATGGGGGCCATCCGATCGGCCTACTACCTTCGCCTCATCGCCGAGGACGTCCCGGGCGTGCTGGGCGCGCTCGGCATGCTCTTCGGCCAGCACGGCGTCTCGATCCTCTCGTTCGTTCAGAAGGAAGTGGTCGACGGCCGGGCGGAGCTGGTCTTCGTGACCCACACCGTGCGCGAGCAGGCCCTCTTCGATGCCCTCGAGGAGGCCAAGGCGCTGCCGCATGTGCGCGAGGTGGCGAACCTGATTCGAGTCGAGGAGGCGGACCATGCTTAGGACGGCTGCCAAGGCCTGGCCGGGCCTCATCGAGGCCTACCGCGAGTTTTTGCCGGTCACCGAGACCACGCCCGTGGTCACGCTGAACGAGGGGTGGACGCCCCTGGTGCGCCTGGAGCGGCTCCCCGAGGCGATCGGCCTGCCCCGGCTCCGCCTCCATGTGAAGCTGGAGGGGGCGAACCCGACGGGGTCCTTCAAGGACCGCGGCATGACCATGGCCGTCACCAAGGCCAAGGAAGCGGGTTCGGAGGCCCTCATCTGCGCCTCGACGGGCAACACCTCGGCGGCCATGGCGGCCTACGCCGCGCGGGCGGGCATGCGTTGCTACATGCTCGTGCCGGACGGGTACGTCGCCCTCGGCAAGCTCGCGCAGGGCATCCATTACGGGGCCCGGGTCATCCCGGTCCGGGGCAACTTCGACGCGGCCCTCGACCTGGTGCGCCGCATCTCGGCCGAGTACCCGGTGACTCTCGTCAACAGCGTGAACCCCTTCCGCATCGAGGGCCAGAAGACGGGTGCTTTCGAGATCTGCGACCAGCTGGGCGGGGTGCCGGACGTGCTCGCCATCCCGGTGGGCAACGCGGGCAACATCACGGCCTACTGGAAGGGCTTCCGGGAGTACGCCGCGGCGGGCCAGAGCGCCGCGACGCCCCGGATGTTCGGGTTCCAGGCGGCAGGGGCCGCGCCCATCGTGCACGGCCGGGTCTTCGAGCACCCCGAGACGGTGGCGACCGCCATCCGCATCGGCAACCCCGCGAGCTGGCAGCAGGCCGAGGCGGCCATCCGCGACTCGGGCGGCCTCATCGACGCGGTGACGGACGACGAGATCCTGGAGGCCTACCGGATGCTCGGGCGGCTGGAGGGGGTCTTCTGTGAGCCGGCCTCGGCGGCCTCGGTGGCGGGGGTGATCAAGCTCGCCCGGGCCGGCAAGCTGTCCGGCGACGAGCGCATCGCCTGCGTGCTGACGGGCAACGGGTTGAAGGACCCGGACACCGCCATGAAGGGCATCGACCAGGCGCCGGTGGCCGTCGAGGCGGAACAAGGGGCGGTGCTGAAGGCGATGGGCCTCGCCTAGCGCACTCGGCCACCAGTCCCTTTTGGTATACTGCTAGCGTTTGCGCTTTCGAGGTTGATTTTTTCGCCCGCTTAGGTGGGATTTGCTCTTAAGCGGTGGCATGCGCAGCACCTAGTAAAGGCACGGTACCTTGAGCGTTCGGTATTTCTTGGCGACCACGGCCCTGGAGGAGTTCTGGGACACCACTCGCCCCATGCTCTTCTTGGGCGAGTGGTGTCGCCGGTTTCAGCGGCGACACGTCTGGGAGCCGTTGGGGGCCGAGGTCTGTCCATCCGTCTGGCAGGACCCCACCCAGGCCCATGTCGGCTATCAGGTGGCCATGGCCGCCTACGAGCACCTGCTTCCCATCGTGGCAGCAGAGCTGAACCGCTTTCACCAGGTGAACCACGGACTTCGCTACTGGCGCATCGTGATCGGACCCTGGCTGCTCCACTACACCCACATCCTCTACGACCGTTACACCTCTCTGAAGGCCGCCTTGAGCCACGCCGGCGAGGTGGATACGCTGGTGCTGGACGAGTCCTGCTTCGTCACGCCCAGGGATACCCTGGACCTGGCGCAGCGGGCCGGGACGGATCTCTACAACTTGCAGCTCTACAGCCGGATCCTGCAGGCGTTGGGACGGGACTTCCCGACCAAGCGCATGGTCGTCGATCCTCCCGCTCTTCCTGGCCAGAGCAAGCCTGGCCTCAAGGCTAGATTGCTTGAACTGCTCACGGGTGGTTCCCGGGCCAGAGCCCCGATCGTACTCTACAACTCCTATTTCTCGACCTGGCACGGCCTTCGGATTCAAGTTCGGAGCGGCTTTCGCGTGCAAGCCATCGACCGGCAGTATCAGGCAGAGGCTCATGCCCCTGATGCAGAGAAGCGACGCAACTTTCGGCCCTCGAACGAGGGAGGGGACGCGTTCATGGACCTGGTGCTGCGGTTGTTGCCCATGGACGTCCCCACCTGCTTCATCGAAGGATTTCAGGCGCTTGGCGAGCGCGGAGCTCCCGAGCAGCATGGCGTGCCCCGGGTCATTCTGGCCGCCAATCCCTGGTACTACGACGAAACCTTCAAGCGATGGGCAGCGGAGTGCCAAGAGCGTGGCGCTCGCCTCGGGGGGATCCAGCATGGGGGCAACTACGGGAGCCTCCAGAACTTGTACTCGCTCGATCATGAGACCGCCATCGTCGATGACTATTTTACTTGGGGCTGGTCCGGGGAAGACCCTCGCTATATCCCGTTTTACGCGCCAAAGCTCGTGGCGTCGGGTGAGCCGGCTCAAGGCCGCCCGGCGAATTCGGGGATTCTGCTCGGTTTGACCTCCATGCCGCGCTATTTGGTCACGTTTCCCTTCACGCCCGACGCCTACTCCCAGTACCTGCGTTGGCTGCAACGCTTCTACGCGGGGCTTCGCCACAAGACCGACCTGCGGATCCGCCGCCATTTTGAGGACTTTGGGTGGGATCTCGCAGCACGTTTCCAGGAAGACTGCCCGGACGCCATGAGCGACTCTTGGCAGGTGACCTTCAGGGATAGCTTGCGGAATTGCCGCCTTTACGTGTGCGATCACCTGTCCACGACGTTCATCGAGGCGCTGGCGATGGACAAGCCGACGGTCCTGTTCTGGGATCCGGAGGCCAATGCCCTGACGTCGGAGGCTCAACCCTATTACGACCAGCTCCGCCAGGTCGGGATCCTGCACGACAGCCCGGAGGCCGCCGCCGCCATGGTCGATCGCGTTTACGAAGACGTCGAGGCTTGGTGGGGCGCCGCCGCCCGGCAGGCCGCGGTGCGCGAGTTCCTGCACCACTTCGGGAGAACGAGCCCCGACGCCCTCGATCAGTGGGTGCGGAAACTGAAGGGCATGGCCACGCAGGAGAATCAGGTCCATGGGGCTGTCTAGACGAGCACTCGCCAATCCCACCTCGGTCCGGACGCGCTTTGCCGTCTCCCTGCTGACCAACGGCATTCGTTCGATCATTGGCTTCGTCGGCGGCCTCCTCGTTGCAAGGGGGTTGGACCCGGCGGGCTATGGAGATCTGAGCTTTCTCCTGGGTAGCTTTGCGGCCTTTCGCACCCTGCTCGACATGGGGACCTCCACGGCCTTCTATACCTTCATTTCGCAGCGGCGGCGCTCACCCAGATTCTATTTGCTCTACTATCTATGGCTTGCCATACAGTTCATCGTCCCGTGCCTGCTGGTTGCCGTCGTCCTACCGCAGCCGATCCTCCAGAAGATCTGGCTGGGCCATTCCCGTGGCGTTCTCTTGCTTGCCTTGCTGGCCACGTTCTTGCAGCAGCAACTCTGGCAGACGATCAATCAGGTAGGAGAAGCGGCCCGGCAGACCGTCAAGGTACAGGCCCTCAACCTGGTCGTTGGGCTGGGTCACATCGCGCTGATCGCGCTGATGGTCTTCAGCAAATGGGTCTCCGTCGCCCATATCCTTTGGCTCTATGTCGTTGAGTATGCCGTCATGTCGCTGGTGGCCCTCCCGTTGTGGTGGGTTCGACCCACCCACGCGGAACCTGAAACGGGGGCCGAGGTGACGAGCGACAAGGCCTCGCTGGGTGCGTTTTTCCGGGAAACCCTCGCGGAGTATCGCAGCTATTGCGCTCCCCTGCTCATTCTCTCACTGGCCACCTTTCTCGGGGATTTCCTCGACAAGTGGTTCCTGCAGTTGTTCGGGGGCGCGCAGCAGCAAGGTCTCTTTCAGATTTCCGTTCAGTTCTCGGCGGTCAGCCTGCTGGTGACGACCTCGATTCTCCGCATCGTCTGGAAAGAGGTCTCGGAAGCCAACGCCTCCGGGGACAAGGCGCGGACCGCGCGAATCTATCAGAAGGTGAGCCGGGCTCTGCTGGTCTTCAGCGCCATCTTGTCGGCCGCCATGATTCCCTGGGCCAAGGAGATGGTGCTCTTGATCCTCGGGCCGCGCTATTTGCAGGCATGGCCCGTGCTGGCCATCATGTTCCTCTATCCCATTCATCAGTCGATGGGGCAAATTGGCGGCACCATGCTCCTGGCGACCAGTCGGACCCGGACCTACATGTGGATTTCCCTGGCGATCATGGGAGTGAGCTTGGCTTTCTCCTATTTGACACAGGCGCCTCGAAGCGGTTTGCTGGTTCCCGGATTGGCGCTAGGTGCAGTGGGGATGGGCCTCAAGATGGTGATCGTCAACGTCGTGTCGGTGAATCTGCAGGCCTATGTGATCGCCCGACACTTCGAGTGGCGCTACGATTGGCTCTACCAGGTGGTGGCCGTTCCCCTCCTCCTGGCACTCGGTTTCCTTTCCAAGGCACTCATCACTTGGATGGGGATGGGGCAGTCGCTAGCCATGCCGTGGCTAGCATCTGCCGGGCTCCTTTATGGAGTGCTTTATCTGGCAGGGGTCGTCGGTTTGGTTTGGACGATGCCTTGGTTGGTGGGCCTGGAGCGTGCGGAGCTTCGGGCAATCCTCGATCGGCGGATGGCGGTCTTAGGTGGATAAGCAGAACGAAGGCACGACGCTGACCGAGCAAGCTTTCTGGGACGATTACTGGCGAAATTGCCAGGTTCCGGCGGGCATCGATCGGACCTTTTCTTTCGATCGCTGTCTGGCAACGCAACTTGCCAAGAGCTTGGCCAACACCCGGGGGACCGTCCTGGAAATCGGCTGTGCACCCGGTAAGTGGCTCGCGTTCTTTGCCAAAGAACTGGGCTTGACCCCCAGTGGCATCGAGTATTCGAGCGTGGGGATCGAGGTGACGAAGCAAAACCTCCGTTTGCAGGGCATTGCGTTCGAGTCCTTTTGGCAGGGGGACTTTTTCGACCTGCCCCCGCAGCCCTTCGATGTCGTCTCCTCCTTCGGCTTCATCGAGCACTTCTCAGATCCCTTGGCGGTCGTCGAGCGCCATGTCGCCTGGGTTAAGCCCGGTGGCTTACTCGTTCTTGGGGTCCCCAACTTCCGGGGCATCTACTACCCCCTTCAGAAAGCGCTCGATGTTTCCGTATTGGAGAAGCATAACCTCGCGGTCATGGAGCCCACGTTCTTTCAGGACTGTGCGCAACGCTTCGGGCTGAAGGTCGACTTCCTGGGCTATCTCGGCTCCTTCGAACCCAGCCTGCCGATCGCGAAGGCCAGGGTCGAAAACACGCCACAGTTCCTCGCGAAGTCCTTCATCTGGGCGGCCCGTCGTCTGAGACGCTTCTCGTTCTGGGATCAGGTCAACCATCCGCTCATCAGTTCCTACCTGCTTGCGGTCTTGCGTAAGGAATAGCGGTGCACTTGGCCCCGGAAGGTGGGAGGCATGGACGATTCAAATTTGATGGCTAAGATGGTAGGAATCACCGCACTCATCAAGCAAGGAGCCCTAACATAATGTCGTGGACAGGCAAACGAGTCCTCATCACGGGTGCCGGCGGCTTCATCGGAAGCCATTTGACCGAGCGACTCGTGCGCGAAGGGGCCACTGTTACGGCCTTTATCCGCTATAACAGCCGCGGACGTGAGGGCTGGCTCAGTGATTCGCCTCCCGAGATCCGACAGGACCTCAACGTGATCGCCGGCGACCTCAAGGACGGAGACGCCGTGCGCCGTGCCATTCGGAAGCAGGACGTCGTCTTCCACCTGGGCGCCCTCATCGCGATTCCTTACTCCTATGTTCAACCTCACGACTACGTCCAGACCAACATCGTGGGGACCGCGAACGTCCTCGATGCATGCCGTGACTCGGAAGTGTCCCGACTGGTCCACACCTCGACCTCCGAGGTCTACGGAACGGCACGGTATGTTCCCATCGACGAGAACCACCCCTTGCAAGGCCAATCCCCTTATTCGGCCTCGAAAATTGGAGCGGACAAGCTAGTTGAAGCGTATCACCGCTCCTTTGACCTGCCAGCCGTCACCGTTCGCCCCTTTAACACCTATGGACCTCGCCAATCCGCCCGCGCCGTCATCCCGACCGTCATCTCCCAGGCCCTCGTCAAGGATCACGTCCGTTTAGGCTCTCTCTCTCCGACCCGCGATCTCACCTATGTGTCGGACACCGTCGCAGGCTTCCTTGCGCTTGCAAGCTGCGATGCGGCGATCGGTCGAACGGTCAACCTCGGAGTCGGCAAGGAGATCTCGATCGGAGACCTGGCCGCCCTTATTCTGAGCCTTATCGATCACCCCGTCGCCCTCCTCACCGATGACGTTCGCGTTCGCCCGGCCAAGAGCGAAGTGGAACGCCTGCTCTCGAACAACCACCTGGCCACCGAACTCACCGGTTGGAGTCCACAGGTCTCGTTAAAGGAAGGGCTGGCCCGTACTGTCGAGTGGATCAAGCAGCACCCGGAGGAATACCGTGTCGATCAATACAGCATCTGAGCGTACCGCTATTATCCTCGCGGGCGGCCGTGGGACGCGCCTCCTTCCCTACACCACCGTTCTACCCAAGCCCCTGATGCCGCTCGTCGACAAGCCCATCCTCGAGGTCGTCGTTCGGCAACTCAGCCATTTCGGCTTCACGCGCCTCATTTTTGCCGTCGGCCACTTGGCCGAGTTGATCCAGGCCTACTTTGGCGATGGCAGCCGCTGGGGCATCAAGATCGAGTACTCGCGCGAAGAGTACCCCCTGGGAACCGCCGGCCCCATCGGCCTGATCGAGGGCCTGGATCAGCCTTTTCTGGTGATGAACGGCGACATCCTTTCGAGCCTGGACTTCGGGGATCTCTGGGAGCGCCACCTCGCAAGCAAGGCCCTCGCCACCATCAGCTTGTATAAGAAGCTGGTCAAGATCGACCTCGGGGTCATCGAACTTGGCGACCGTGGCGAGATCACGGGATATACGGAGAAGCCGACCCTGTCCTATGACGTCAGCATGGGCATCTACATGTTCTCCCCCGAGATCAAGGCGCATATCCCCACCGGCGAGCGGCTCGACCTGCCCGACCTCATCTTGAACCTCCTGGCCAGGAAGGAGCAGGTCAACAGCTACCCGTTCTCGGGTCACTGGCTGGACATCGGCCGACCCGAGGATTACGCGCAGGCCGTCGAGGTCTATCAGAACCACCTGGCGGAGTTCCACGTCGAATGAGCGTCGACTGCGTCGTCACAGGCACGAACGGCATGCTCGGACGTGCCCTCTTGCCGCTGCTGGGTGAAACCGGGCTCTCATCCTTCATCATCGCCGATCGGAAACGCCTCGATCTGCTGGATGCCGATGCCCTCGAGCAACTTCCTGAAGCCGGCACGGTCATCCACCTCGCTGCCCTAAGCGGGCCCGACCTCGCGTGGAAAGACCCCGAGCGGGTCATCGATAACAACGTCCGCAGCACCCTGAACCTGCTCGGCTGGTGTCGCAGGCATGGGGTCAAACGCTTCGTCTTCGCAAGCTCCTACCTCTATGGTAGTCCGCAGTATCTCCCGGTGGACGAAGCCCATCCCATCCAACCGGCGAATGCCTATGCCGCAAGCAAAGCGCTCTGCGAGCAATTAGGCCAAGAGTACACGCGTTGGGGTCTGTCCTTTGTCGCCCTGCGCTTCTTTAACTTGATCGGCCCCGGTCAAGGCTCCGCCTTCCTCATCCCGACCATCATCAACCAGCTCAAGTCCTCGCATGAACTCCGCCTCTTCAGCAGCCGCCCCAAGCGAGACTATGTCGACACCTTGGACGCCGCAAACGCCATACTCAAGGCCGTGACCATCCCGACCGAGAGCCCGTTTCAGGCCATCAACATTGGGTCCGGGCAGGCGATCGCCGTGCCGGACATCGTCGAGTCGCTCATGACGATCAGCGGAAAGCACGTCCCGGTCCACTACTCCGAAGACATGCGCCCGAACGAAGTGCTTGAAGTGGTCGCCGACATCTCCCGGGCTCGGCGCCTCCTGCAATGGTCGCCGCGCATTGGCCTGGAGGAGAGCCTAAGCAGGGTCTGGCATGCCAGCCTGGACGACCGGGCATGATCTGCCCAGGCTCGGGGTGGGATAGGTAAGGCGAGTTCGGTGTCCCTTCGAGCGCTCGATCCCCGCCAAAGCGGCTCAAATTCACGCTGGGTGGGGTTGATGGTAGACTGAGGGACGGAGCAGCCCCTATCTGCGTGCAACTGAGGGTTCCAGCCTGGGAGACGAGGCGGTGAGGACGAGGATGCACAGCGGGCCGCATGCTGTGCGCGAGGGATTTTGGTGCGTCTATTTGCCTTTACGGAGAATTACGCGAGGGGCGGCGGGAACCGCTACCTCATGGACGTCATCAACGGGATCCCTGGCGACATTGACGACGTGGTCCTGGCGAGCAATCCGGGCGGTCTTTATCCCGAGGATCTCGGGCGGCTCGAGCCTGCGGTTCAAGCCCTTTCGCTTCCGATCCTGACCTCTGCGCGTCTTCAGCACGCCTTTCATCTGCCCACGCGGGCCCTGCGCTTCGGGTTGCGACTGGCCTTGATGCCACTCGAGCCGGTCTTCTTCTGCTACAACGTGATCCTCTTTTCCCGCCTGCTCAAGCAGCATCGTCCCGCCATGGTCTGGAGCGCGAGCGGAGGGTATCCCTCGGCGCGCTCGACCTTGGCACTGGTCGTGGCGGCACGCTGGCAAAAGGTGGTTTCCATCTTGAGCATCGTGAGCATGCCGACTCCTCGCGATCGCTGGTTCTATCCCCTCCATAGGTTGCTCGATTCTCTGGTCGCTCGCTCGGTCACCCGCATCATCGTCAATGCGGAGGCGATCAAGCAGGCGCTCGTGACGCTCCATGACCTGCCGGCCGAGCGCATCTCGGTGTTGTACAACGGCCTGCCGGATCATGCGTCGCCCGGCCGGACCGAACCGACCAAACGATTGACACTGGGGCTGATCTCACGCCTGGACAAGGAGAAAGGGGTCCTGGTCCTTTTCGATGCCTTCAAGCAACTTTCGGCCCGCCACCCCGAACTGACGCTGCATCTGGTCGGCAAAGGCAACGCCTCGGCCACTATCGCCGATCGGATCGAACAAGAGGGACTGGCCGACAAGGTCATCGCCGAGGGCTATCACGCCGGGCCCATCGAAGACCTGCTCGAGAGCTTTGACGTCTATGTCTTTCCGTCGTTTCATGAGGGGTTTCCCTACAGCCTGCTGGAAGCGATGCGCGCGGGGTGTGCCATCGTTGCCAGCTCCGTGGGGGGCGTGCCGGAAGCGATCGTGGAGGGACAGGAAGGGATCCTGGTGCCGCCAGGCGAGGTCGAGGCCTTGGCCGATGCGCTGGAACAGGCCATCACGGATCCGGAGTTACGCCGTACCCTGGGGCAGCGTGCGCGGGCACGCTTTGAACAGGCCTTTGTCCTCGAGCGGATGCATGAGCGCTTGGGCAGGGTTCTGGAGGAATGCACGAGAGGACTCAAGCCATGAAGGTCGCAATACTCTGTGGGGGCTATGGAACCCGCATTCGCGATGTCGCCGACAACCTTCCCAAGCCCATGATTCCGGTGGGCAACTACCCGATTCTTTGGCACATCATGAAGTACTACGCGGGCTTCGGGCACGAGCAATTCGTGCTCTGTCTGGGCTACAAGAGCCAGACCATCAAGGATTTCTTCCTGAATTACGATTCGCACACCAAGGACTTCACCATCCACCTCAATAGCCAGAAACCGGTCGAGTACCACAACGATCATACGGAGTGCAACTGGGGGGTCACCCTCGCCGAGACGGGGCTCAAGGCCATGACCGGCGCGCGCATCCGCAAGATCAAGAAGTACGTGGCGGATGACGAGAACTTCATGCTGACCTACGGCGACGGGGTGGGGGACATCGACCTGGACCGGCTCTTGGAGTACCATCGCTCCCACGGAAAGATCTTGACCGTCACGGGCGTGCGGCCTCCTGGCCGCTTCGGGGAGCTCGAAATCGCGGACGGCCTCGTCAGCAGCTTCAATGAAAAGCCGCAAGCCAGCGGGGGGCGGATTTCAGGCGGCTTCTTCGTCTGTCGGCGGGAGATCTTCGACTACCTGGAAGACCGGGACGATCTGGTCTTCGAGCAGGAGCCCATGCGGCGTCTCGTCCAGGATCGACAGATGATGGTGTACGAGCACGATGGCTTCTGGCAACCGATGGACACCCATCGGGACTACATGCTGCTCAACGAGCTATACGACAAAGGAACGGCACCGTGGGTAACGTGGTGAACGAAACGCTGACCGAGACATACCGGGGAAAACGGGTCCTCGTCACGGGAGACACGGGCTTCAAGGGCTCGTGGTTGAGTTACTGGCTCCAACAAATGGGGGCGGAGGTCGTCGGCTATGCGCTGCCGCCTGAGCGGCCGAACGATCACTTCCATCTCCTGGACCTTGGCAAGCTGATTCGCCATGTGGATGGCGACGTGCGCGATGCGAAGCTGCTGTCGCAGACCTTCGCGGAGTTTCAGCCCGAGTTCCTCTTCCACCTGGCGGCTCAGCCCATCGTCCGCCTGTCCTATCAAGACCCCAAGACGACCTTCGACACGAACGTGGGAGGGGCCGTCAACATCCTCGAGGCCGTTCGTCAGACCCCCTCGCTGCGCTCCGCCATCTTCGTGACGAGCGACAAATGCTACCGGAACAAGGAGTGGCTCTGGGGCTACCGGGAGAATGACGAACTCGGGGGGCACGATCCCTACAGTGCCTCGAAGGCGGCCGCCGAACTCGTGTTTTCCGCCTATCTCGACTCCTACTTCCGCCAGCGGACCGATCTCGGCATCGCCTCCGTGCGAGCCGGCAACGTCATCGGCGGTGGGGACTGGGCGGCCGATCGCATCGTGCCGGACTGCATGCGGCTCCTCGGAAGCAGCCAGCCCATCACCCTGCGCAACCCCCATGCCACGCGTCCCTGGCAGCATGTCCTCGATCCCCTCTATGGCTACTTGCTGCTCGCGAGTCACCTCGCGCGTGATCCCAAGCGCTTCGAGGGTTCTTGGAACTTCGGACCCTCGAGCCACTCGGTGCAGACCGTCCAGGAGCTGGCCGAGCGAATCGTGGCCCATTGGGGCGACGGGGAGATCATCGTCACCCCGGATGCCCAGGCCCCCCATGAGGCGAATCTGTTGCGCCTGAACTGCGACAAGGCGCATCAGTTCCTCAAGTGGTATCCCCGATGGGAGTTCGAGGAGACCGTTCGCGAAACCGTTCGCTGGTACAAGGGGGTTGCCACGGGCACCCCGGCGCGCCAGCTCACCGAAGCGCAGATTGGCGCCTACATGGGAGAACCGCAATGATTCAGGGCGTTCGCATCACCCCGCTCAAGCAAATCCCGGACGAACGCGGCAAGGTCATGCACATGCTGCGGGCCGATGCGGACGGGTTCGAGGGCTTCGGCGAGATCTACTTCTCGACCGTCTATCCGGGGGCGATCAAGGGGTGGCACCTCCACCACCGCATGACGCTCAACTACGCCGTGCCGCATGGCCGCATCAAGTTCGTGCTCTACGACGATCGGGAAGATAGTCCGACTCGTGGCGAGCTCCAGGAGATCTTCCTGGGCCCCGACCACTACTATCTCGTGACGGTGCCGCCCGGGGTCTGGAACGGCTTCAAGGGCATCGGGACCGAGATGGCGCTCGTGGCGAACTGCGCCTCGATTTCCCACGATCCCACCGAGATCGAGCGGATGGACCCCTTTGATCCCGCCATCCCCTACAACTGGGACATCAAGCACCGATGAGCAAGACGGTCCTCATCACGGGCGGCTTCGGTTACGTCGGCGGACGCGTGGCCGCTGAACTGGCCAAGCTTGAGAATTGGAAAATTCGGCTCGGGACGCGTCGCCAGGATCGAACGCCGCCCACGTGGCTCAAGGAGGCCGAGGTCCTTCCCCTCGACCTCGACGACGCGGCGACGATCCAGCGTGCCGTGGAGGGCGTCGACTATGTCGTGCACCTGGCCGCCTTGAACGAGATCGACAGCGCGCGCCACCCTGAGCAAGCCCTCCTCGTCAATGGCTTGGGCTCCCTCAAGCTCCTGAATGCGGCCATCCAGGCCAAGGTCGGGCGCTTTCTCTATTTTTCCACTGCCCACGTCTACGGCGCGCCGCTCAAGGGCACCCTGGACGAGAGTTGCCTGGCGCGGCCCATCCACCCGTATGCCATCACGCATCGCACCGCCGAGGACTTCGTGCTCGCCGCGCATGCGCAGGGCCAGATCGAGGGCCTGGTGGTTCGCCTCTCCAATGGCTATGGGGCTCCCACCCACCCCGACGTCGATCGCTGGACGCTCATTGCCAATGACCTTTGTCGTCAGGCCGTCACGACCGGCCAGCTCGTCTTGAAGTCGCCCGGGCTGCAACGGCGTGATTTCGTCACGTTGGAGGATGTCGGGCGAGCCGCGGCGCACCTCTTGACCATGGATCGGGGCCACTGCCAGGACGGGCTTTTCAACCTGGGGGGAGCCTGCACCATGAGCATCCGCGAGATGACTGACCTGATCGCGCGTCGTTGCGAGGCGGTCCTGGGCTTTGCGCCCGAGATCGTCGCGCCGTCGCCCACCGAGCGGGATGTCGCCGATGCGCTCGACTTCCGGATCGACAAGCTCCGGTCCACCGGGTTCGAACTCACCGGGGACGCCACCCGGGAGATCGATGCTCTGCTGACGCTTTGCCAGAACGCCTTTGGGGGCGCCGTACTCCGATGAAGCCGCCTGTCGTCTCGGTCATCATTCCCGCCTACAATCAGGCTGCCTTCTTGAAGGAGGCCCTGGAGTCGCTCTTGAATCAGCGGGTGACGGACTGGGAGGCGATCGTCGTCAACAATTTCTCGGAAGACGAGACGGCGGCCGTGGTCGATGCCTTCGAGGACCCGCGCATTCGTCGGGTGGACTTCCGCAACCACGGGGTGATCGCCGCGTCCCGCAATGAGGGAGCGCGCCTGGCCCGGGCCGAGGTCCTGGCCTTCCTGGACTCGGACGATCGCTGGTATCCCGAGAAGCTCGAGGCGTGTCTCCATGAGCTGACGGGCGACGTGGGGGTCGTCTGCCACGACTTCGACCTCATCGGCGAACAACGGGCGACCATGCGCATTCGCACCGGCCCGTACGCTCCGGACTTCTACCGACAGCTACTGTTCAAGTCCAACTGCGTGGCGACCTCCGGCGTGGTCATGCGCCGGGACGTGTTCCAGGCGGCAGGCGGTTTCAGTGAGGAAAGACGGTTCATCACCGCCGAGGATTACGATCTCTGGCTGCGGATCGCCAAGCAAGATGTGGTCTTTCGCTTCATCAACCGGCCGCTGGGGGCCTACCGGGTTCATTCGTCGAGCAATTCGAACGCCATCCCCTTTCATCACGAGGCGATCCTGCGGGTGGTGGAGCAGCATCTCGCCGAGCTCGAAGACCCGGATCCATGGCAGGCGCGCAGCCTCTATGCCAAGCTTTTCTACTCGACGGGGCGGGCTTACCACTACCGGGGACAGCGGGCGCAGGCGCGGGAGTGTTTTCGAACGGCCATTCGTTATAACCCGCTTTGGGCGAAGGGATATGCCGGCTTGGTCCTGAGCCTGCTGCCCTCACGTTGAGAGGGCCAGCAGCGATTTAGCCTGGGCCTGCCGCTCCCGTCATTCCCGCGAAGGCGGGAATCCAGTGCCGCCCATCCTGGCAGCTTCCATACGGCACTGCGGTGGACCCCCGCTTTCGCGAGGGTGACGGCGATCGCTTACTCACGTTCACCTTTCGCTAGGCAAGGGCGTCCGAGAGGACGCCTCTTTGCGCGTGCGCGCACAGGTTTGTTTTGGCTGTGTTAAATCCGTTTGGGTTTGATTAAACCTCCGACAAATCTTCCGTTCTCCGCTTGAAGCGGCTTTCAGCCGAGTGATAAGGTTTAACACCAGGTTATCGAACCCTTATCCCTCTTTAGAAAAGCTGAACCCCTGCACAAGGAGGACGCCGTGGCCAAGACGCTGAACGCCCTGATGACCGGTGCCATCGCCATGTCGATGCTGAGCCTGGTCGGCTGCGGTGTGAGCCCCGCGGCCCTCAAGGGTACTTCGACCCGCACCGTCTCGGATCGCGCGCAGGTCTATAGCGTCAACGGCGAGGCCCGCCTGGTCATCAAGCGGCGCGTGGGCAGCCAGAGCCTCCAGGTGTCGGGCGTCCGCACCCTCAGGACCGTCGCCGGTCTCGGGGTCCAGGTGGCCGCGGTGCGCCTCGCGAACCTCGACGCCGCCCTCTCGGCCCTGCGCTCGGATCCGTCGGTCGTCTACGCCGAGCCCTCCTACCGGGTCAAGGCCTTCGATCTGCCGAAGACCTCCTTCAAGGGTCTGGGCTTCAGCGTCACCGATCCCATGTTCGGCCAGCAGTACGCTCCCCAGGTGATGCACGCCCCCGAGGCGTGGTCCCTGACCCGTGGGGCGGGCGTCACGGTGGCCGTGGTGGATACCGGCGCCGACCTCACGCACCCCGACCTCCAGGGCCGCCTGGTGGCGGGCTACGACGCCACGACCAAGGGCAACACCCCCAAGGACGAGAACGGCCACGGCACCCACGTGGCGGGCATCATCGCCGCTTCTGCCAACAACGGCACCGGCGTGGTCGGGATTGCCCCCGAGGCCAAGGTCATGCCCGTCAAGGTGCTCTCGGCCGACGGCTCGGGCTCGGATGCGGACGTGGCGGACGGCATCACCTGGGCGGCCGACCACGGCGCGCAGGTCCTCAACATGAGCCTCGGTGGCCCCGGAGAGAGCCAGGTCCTGGAGGACGCCGTCAACTACGCCCTCAAGAAGGGCGTGGCGGTCATCGCCGCCATGGGCAACGACGGCACCAACGAGATGAGCTACCCCGCGGCGTATCCCGGTGTGGTCGCGGTCGGCGCCACCGACTCCAAGGACCAGACGGCCGACTTCTCGCAGTGGGGCGAGTGGATCTCGGTGGCCGCTCCCGGCGTGCAGATCCTCTCGACCTTCCCGACCTACCAGGTCAACCTCAACGATTACGGGTTCCCCCAGAGCTACGCGACGCTCGACGGGACCTCCATGGCGAGCCCGGCGGTCGCGGGCCTCGCGGCCCTGGTCAAGGCCCGCTACGGCTCCTTGACCCCCGCCCAGCTCAAGTCGCGCCTCGAGGCGGGCGCCGACAAGGTGGCCGGAGTCACGGCCTTCGACCCCCACTACGGCTTCGGCCGGGTGAACGCCCTGCGCTCGCTGCAGTAGGCATCGGCCCGCACGCCGGGCGGCGAATGCCGCCCGGCGTGCTGTTTCAACGCCAGTCGATCGGGTATACTAATGCAGCGCCCCACCGTGCAAGCACCTGATGAAACCGGGAGCGGTTTCTTGTTTGCTGAAGCGTTTTATCAGGCGCGAAGAGTAGCTCGCCGTCAAGGAGGCACCGTTTGACGCTCAAGGCCCGAACGTTGCAACGTCTCGGCATGGTGCTCACGGCGGCGATCCTCCTGATGGCCGGATCGCCTTCCGCTGAGGCCTACAAGCCCCGTGTGCTCCGCATGGGCTTCGTACCTTCCGAGAACGTCCAAGAGGTCATGCGCAACGCCCAGCCCATCGTGACCATGATGCGGCGGGAGTTGGGCATGGACGTCGTGCCGTTCGTGGCGACCGACTACACGGGAGTGATCGAGGCCATGCGAGCCCACCGGCTCGATGTGGCCTTCTTTGCTCCTGGCGCCTACATGCTTGCCGAGCGGCAGGCCCAGGCCAAGGTCATCCTCAAGGTGCTGCGCGACGGCAAGGCCTACTTCTACGCGGCGATCATCACGCACAAGGACTCGGGCATCAAGTCGCTCAAGGACCTCAAGGGCAAGTCCTTTGCCTTCGTGGACCCGGCGTCCCTGTCCGGCTCGCTCTATCCCCGGATGATGCTCCTCAACGAGGGCCTCACTCCGGAGCGGGACTTCAAGCGGGTGATCTACGCGGGGGGGCACGACGCGACGGTCCTGGCGGTCCTCAATCGCCAGGTCGATGCGGGGGCGACCTTCTCGAACGACAACTCGGGTCACTACGGCGCGTGGAACGAGTTCCTGAAGGATCCCAAGAAGGTGTCGCAGATCCGGGTGGTGGCCTATTCCAAGCCCATGCCGAGCGACAACTTCGCGGTGTCGAACGACCTGGACCCCGCCCTCGTCAACCGGGTCAAGAATGCCTTGCTCAAGATCAGTGCCGATCCCGTGGGGCATGCCCAGCTCAAGAAGATCTACCACATCGATGGTTTCACCCCGGCGACCGCGGCGGATTACGCCCCGGTCCGCGAGGTATTCGAGCGCGTAGGCTTCAAGAACCGATAGAAGGAACCACCGGTAACCAATCGTGGACCATCTGCTCGAAGTCCAGGGCCTCAAGAAGTCCTACCAATCCGGATCCCCCGTCCTTCAAGACGTCACGCTCTCCTTCAAGCCCGGCGAGTTCGCCGTGATCCTCGGCCTTTCGGGCGCGGGCAAGTCGACCTTCCTGCGCTGCCTCAACCGCCTCATCGAGCCCACCGCGGGCGAGATCCGGGTGGCGCGCGCGGCCATCCATCCCGGAGCGGCGGGGACCCTCGACATCGCCAAGGCGAGCCACCGGGACCTGCGCCTGTGGCGGCGCAAGGTGGGGATGATCTTCCAGCAGTTCAACCTGGTCAAGCGCCTGTCGGTGCTCGATAACGTGCTGTCCGGCTCTTTGGGCTACGCGGGTCTCTTCAAGGGGACCTTCCGCTTCTTCAGCCAGGCCGAGCGCGATCGCGCCCTCTACAACCTCGAGCGCGTGGGCCTCCTGGATCAGGCCTACCAGCGCGCCGATACGCTCTCGGGCGGCCAGCAGCAGCGGGTGGCGATCGCCCGCGCCCTGATGCAGCGCCCGGCCCTGATCCTCGCCGACGAGCCGGTGGCGTCCTTGGACCCCAAGCTCTCGAACCAGATCCTCGACATCCTCAAGCGGGTCGCCAAGGAGGACGGGCTCACCGTGCTGGTGAGCCTGCACGTGCTGGAGCTCGCGCGGACCTACGGCGATCGCATGATCGGCTTCCAGGGCGGCCAGGTGGTCTTCGACGGGCCGCCCGGCACCCTGGACGACCAGGCGGTGGAGCGGATCTACCACCGGGGAACCTCTCAACTGGAGACTGCCAAGGCATGAGCACCTCGACCGAACCCATCGCCAAGCCCCAGGCCCCGAGCCGGATGCCGGCGCGTCCCAAGCGCTCTTACCGGAACTGGGCGATCGCCGTCTTCCTCTTGGCCGTCCTCGTGTGGGCCTTTGCCGGCTCGCAGTTCAACCTCAAGGAGCTGATCCTCGGCTCGCCCAAGATGGTGGACTGGCTGCGTGATAGCCTGCCGCCCGATTTCTCGACCATCACGGACCCGTCGCGCTACTCGCTGCCGCCCGAACTGCACCTCAAGCAGCTCTTCAGCCCGCTCTCCTTGGGCTCGGAGCTCAACGACATCCGGGAGCGCTGGTGGACCAACACCTTCCCGCAGACGGTGGTGGGCGCGACCATCCAGACCATCCAGATGGCGCTCGCGGGCACCTTCCTGGCCACCCTGTTCGCCTTCCCGCTCTCGTTCCTGGCGGCGCGCAACACGAGCCCGCACCCGGTCGTCTACCACGGCATCAAGCTGACGGTGAACTTCCTGCGCAGCATCCCGGACTTCGCCATCGGCCTCATGCTCATCACGGCGATCGGCCTCGGGCCCTTCACGGGCACCATGGCGCTCGCCTTCCACACCACGACGGTGCTCATCAAGCTGTTGGCCGAGTCCATCGAGAACATCGACGCCGGGGTCATCGAGGCCATCCAGGCCACCGGCGCGCGCTACCTGCAGGTCATCTCCTTCGCGGTGGTGCCGCAGGTGATGCCGGACTTCATCTCGTTCGTGCTCTACCGATTCGAGACCAACATCCGCTCGGCGGCGGTCCTGGGCCTCATCGGCGCGGGCGGCATCGGCTTCATCATGAAGAGCGACTTCAGCCTCTTCCAGTACCCGCAGGCCGCCACCACCGTGCTGGTCCTCATCGTGCTCGTCATGCTGGTCGACTACACCTCGGCCCGCCTGCGCAAGTTCGTCATCTAGCCGGGGCCGCGCGTGGATCGGTTGATGGACGAGGCTCCTGCTCCGGTGGGAGAAGGCCGTGAGGCGGATGCCGTGCGGCGGATTCCGCCCGCCTGGACCGTCGCGATGCTCGTGCCCCTCACGCTCGTCGCCTTTTTCGCGATGGCGGTGCTCTGGGGTCTGCTCGGGCCGGTCCTGATCCCCGCCCTCCAGCACAACGACCGTCTCATCACCCTCACGGGCTTCTTCCCCATCGAGCTGCTCGGCGTCCTGGGTCCGGCCTTCCTCGCCGTGCGACTGGCGAAGGTGGACGTCCGCTCGGTCTTTCCGCTGAAGCCGGTGGCGCCGTGGCGGGTCCTCTTGATGGTGCTCGCGACCGCGGGCATGGCCCTCGTCATCACGTACCTGCAGGCCTGGTTCGCCCACTGGACCCACTGGGCCTATCCCCAGGAGATCGGCGAACTGATCCAGGCCCATGGTCCGGGGGACTGGGTCCTCTTGATCACGGCGGTCGCCCTGGTGCCGGCCTTGTCCGAAGAGATGCTCACCCGCGGCTACGTTCAGTCGGCTCTGGTGCCACGCGTGGGCCTGTGGGCCGGCATCGCCATGACGGCCGCCATCTTCGCCGTGCTGCACCTGACGCCCTCGGGCATCCCGACCTATGTCTTGCTCGGCCTCTGGCTCTCGGTGATCCGCCACCGGACGGGCTCCCTGTGGGGCAACATCGCGGCCCATGCCACCAACAACACGCTCGCCATCCTGCAGGCCAACTTCGTGCCCGACAGCTTCTGGGGCCCCCGCGCGGCCGTCATGGTGCCGCTCGGCTGCGTGATCTTCGTGGTCTTTGCCTGGCTCTCGTTGCGCGGCACGGAGCGTGACGCGCTTCCGGGCTAGGGTCGCCCGCCTCGATGGTCGTCTACCAGACGGCCCAGTGGTCCTCGACGACCCCGTAGCCTTCCAGGGGGACGCCCTCGAACTGCCCGTGGAACCGCCCCCAGGGCTGCTGGTACCGGGACGTGATCACGAACAGGTTCATGTCTTCCCGCCGCATCCCATGCGGCTCGAAGTGCAGGTCCAGGTCCCCGGCGGTGATGCGCCACGGGTCGCCGGGCTCGATCTGCGCGCGCCCGGGCGACACCGGTTGGCCGTCGACCCAGAGGGCATTCTCGACCTGGGCGGGATCGTTGAAGCCCGTGCGGAGGTTCCAAGCGACGAGCCGGTCTCCGGCTCGGGCGACGCCGGCGGCCCACCGCCAGTCCGTCTGGCGGGCGGGCGTGCCTGCCGTCCAGTCCATCATCCCGTGCCCGTCCAGGGACAGGGTGCTGGTGCCCAGGCGTACGCTCCCCTGGCACGCGAAGCCCATTTCCTTGATGGTGTCGTTGCGGCCACGGCCGATGGGCCACGAGGCCTTCCAGGGGTCGACGCTGTCGCCTTGGACGTTGACCTGGAGGTTCGGTAGATCCAACTGGACGAGGCGCGGATCGTTTTCGAAGCGCATCATCCCCTGCGAGCCGTGGTAGGTGGAACTGCCCGTCGTCGGGGCGGGGGCCACCTGAATGCCCCGCGCGAACGGCACGATGCGTTCGAAAGCGACCTCTTGCCCGGTTTTGCGATCGTAGGCCGTGGCGAAGACCAGGCCGACGTAGCCCAGGTGGGCGATGGCGGCGGAGACGAAGGCCTCCTCCGACGTGAGGGCGACGTACTGCCAGGTCTTGTGTCGAAGCATCGAGCCCGCCTTTGTTCCCAAAAAGGATGATAGGAGTACGGTACCCCTCTAGGCTAATCGATGTAGCGGGGAAGCGGCAAGTCGAGCATCGTCCGGAGGCCCGGAGGGGCCTCCAGGAGCCGCGGGACGGCGTTGGCAAGCACGGCCGCGGTCGCCACATCCCCGTGGGTCCCGCCTGGCACGTCGAGGGTCATGGCGGGCCGACCGGCGATGCGGACGCGATCCCGCGGGTCGGTGGCCCCGAGGGCCATCTCCAGGTACAGGGTGATGAGCTCCTCGTCCCCCCGGTACCCGATGGCGGTCTGCCGCAGGCCGGCCACCGCCCCCGGCGCCAGGTCGAAGTAATCGCTCCGGGTGGGGGCCTCGGCCACGACCGGCAGGATCTCTTCCTCGATGCGATCGAGCTTCCAGCCGAGCCCCGCGGCCACCATGGCCACGCTCTCGACCAGCCCGATGTGCCCCATCCGGCCGCTCGCCATCTCGGCCTCGAACTGCTCGACGCTCATGCCGGCCCCGATCTTCTTCTGGAGGTTGTAGCGCCGCAAGGAGGCATCCACCACCCGCTCGATGCGGAGGCGGCTCATCTGCTGACAGACCGCCGTCGCGAGGAGCGGCAGGGTGTCCATCACAAAGCCCGGGTTCACGCCCGTCCCCAGGAGGCGGACCCCGCGATCGCGCGCCAGCTGGTCGAGGTCCTCGGCGTGGGCGCGGTACTTCAGGAAGGGGTAGCTCAGCTCCTCGGAGGAGCTCACGACGTTGAGCCCGGCCTCGGCCAGGCTCCGCAACTGCCCGACGACGTCCGGGAAGAAGGACTGGGTCGAGTGGATGACGACCTGGGCCCCGGCGGCCTTGGCCGCCCGGGCATTCGCCGTGATCGGGATCCCCGTCGGCGAGGGCAGCCCCGCCACCTCGGCGAGATCCTTGCCCAGCTTCGCCGGATCCGTGTCGACGGCGGCCACCACCTTCAGCGATCGCTTGCCCAGCGCCAGGCGGGCCACCTCGCACCCGATGGCCCCCAGCCCGTACAACGCGATGGGAATGGGCTCGGCGGGGCCGACGGGGGACTCGACGGGAATGCGGCGTTTCATGGGGGCCTCCGGCAACGTCGTTCGAACGCTACCAGATTACCACTCGAGTGCCTATTGCACGGCCTGAGGCTCGATCTTCGGCTTGGGCAGCGGCAGCGAGGCCTTGTCCCGGGCAACGGCCACCACCAGGAGGGGCACG
This sequence comes from Stenomitos sp., assembly GCA_036704085.1. Taxonomy (GTDB): domain Bacteria; phylum Cyanobacteriota; class Sericytochromatia; order S15B-MN24; family UBA4093; genus DATNQJ01. The sequence continues at coordinate 3,957 of DATNQJ010000281.1, read as the reverse complement.
TCCGCCGGGATCATCATGGCCTGCACGGCATGCTCGCCCACCTGCTGGGAGACCTGGCCGCCATCCATGGCCTTGACCATCTGCTCGCGGATCTGCGCATGGAACTTGGCCGGGATCCCGGACTGCGCCAGGAAGCTATCCAGCAGCTCACGTTCGACCTTGAGGACTTCCGGGTCGCCGACCACGGGGATGGCGAAGATCTCGCTGCTGATGCGGCCGTCCTTGACCACCAGCATGATCTGGCAGGCCTTCTTGAAGGCGTCGGTGGCGCGGTAGGTGACCCCGTTCAGGGTCTTGTTCTTCAGGGAGAAGGGCTCGAGGAAGGCCACTTGACCGGAAGTGACCATGGGGCCGGCTTCGAAGTTCGCCACCGTGTCCCCGACCTTCGCCTCGGCCAGCGCGGCTGGAATCAAGCTGGTCGCCAGTGCCATCGCCCCCGCGATCCAACGACGCGGCCAAACCATCTGCCACCTCCCTTCGAAGGGTCGAACGTACCCACGCGCCCGGGATGGCGTGTGGCGCTATGGTAGATGACGCTAGGGTCCGGTGCATCGCATGGTCTGTTGCTCTCGATGTGCTAGAATCAGCTGTTGACGCGTTGTTTGGTCTTTTTCGCCCTAGGAGAGCTCCTTGTCCCGTCTTGCGCGACTCGCCACCGTCCTAACACTCGCTCTTGCTACCACGGTCGCATGTGCGCCGAGCTACCGCATCATGCATCGAACCGAGAGCACGGTTTTCCCGGGGGCGGTCGGCAATGCGGACGAATACGACGCGACCCGCGCCCGCTGGAGCCGCAGCGAGGCCCTGGGCGTACGGGGATCCGCCGAAGTCACCATGGTCGATCCGGAGCTGGGCGCCGATGAGGTGGCCCTGCGCACGCGCCATGACGTCCACGACCTCGCACGGGGCTACGATCGCGACCTGTGGGAAGTCCTCTACGGACCCCGGGGCGATCGCATGCCCTTCGAAGTGCGCTGGCGCTTCGACAAGCTCTACCAGCCGCAGCGCATCACCAACCCCAAGGTGGGCTGGACCTTCACGCTCATGGACGACCATGGGCGCCGGTGGGAGGCCCTGGACGTGGGCGAGGTCGAGCAGGGCTCGGACTCGGATGCCTGGACGGGCTCCTTCCGGGTCTGGTTCCCCATCCGCGACGTGCTCCGAGGGCCCCTGTTCGATGGCCGGACGGGGACGGTGACCCTGCGCATCTCGGGGGCGCCGGGCTGGGCGGATTTCGTCTGGAAGTTCCGGCCGAGCGTCGGCGCCGACGCCGAGAATTAGCATGCACAAGCCCCCTCTTCTCGTGATCGCGGGCCCCACGGCTAGCGGTAAGAGCCAGCTCGCCTTGGACCTCGCCGCGCGCCTCGGCGGGGTCATCGTCGCCGCCGACTCGCGCACGGTCTATCGCGACTTCGACATCGGGACGGCCAAGCCGACCGCCGAAGAGCGCGCCCAGGTCCCGCACCGGCTCATCGACGTGGCCGATCCGCGCGAGACCTACACCGTCGCCCGCTTCAAGGCGGATGCCCTCGCGGCGATCCATGAGATCGCTGCGGCCGGCCGGCTGCCCATGCTCGTCGGGGGGACGGGGTTCTACATCCGCTCCTTGACCGGAGGCCTCTCCATTCCCGAGGTTCCGCCCCAGCCCGAGCTCCGCGCCGCGTTCCAGGCCCTCGAGAATCCCATCGAGCGGCTGGCCGAGGTCGATCCGGCGACGGCCGCGCGGCTCCACCCCAACGACCGGGTGCGGATCATCCGGGCCCTCGAGGTCCACGCCGTCCTGGGCAAGCCGCTCTCCGAGGCGGCCACGCGCGTGGAGGCTCCGTTCGACGTGGTGTACCTCGCCATCGGGATGGAGCGCGAGCGCCTCTACGACCGCATCAACCGCCGCACCCACCTCATGTTCGAGCAGGGGCTCGAGGCCGAGGTGGTGCGGCTCGCGGCCCGCTACGGCGAGGAGTTGCCCTTGCTCTCGACGCTCGGCTACGCCGAGACGCTCGAGTACCTGAAGGGACGGACCGACCGGGAGGAGGCAATCCGGCTCATCCAGCAGCACACCCGCAACTACGCCAAGCGCCAGCTCACCTGGTTCCGGCACGAGGAGGGAGTCCAGTGGCTCGACGCCGAGGAAGGTGATACGCTGGAACAAGCCCTGGCGCTGGTCCAGGAGCGCTTTGGCTGCTCGCCCTAGGAGTCCCTCTCCATGCTTCCATTCACCAAAATGCAGGGTCTCGGCAACGACTTCATCGTGGTCGACAGTTCCATGGGCGATCGCCCCGTGGACTGGGCGACGCTCGGTCCCAAGCTCTGCGATCGCCACTACGGCATCGGGGCGGACGGCCTCCTCTTGATCCTGCCCTCGGAGCTTGCGGACTTCCGGATGCGCATCATCAATGCCGACGGCTCCGAGCCGGAGATGTGCGGCAATGGCCTGCGCTGCTTCGCCTACTACCTGCACACCTACGGGCTGACGGATGCGACGCGCATGACCGTCGAGACCGGCGCCGGGGTGCTCGAGGTCGAGCTCCAGATGGGGCCGGACGGGCATGCCAAGGGCGTCCGCGTGGACATGGGGACCCCCCGTCTCACCCGCGCCGAGCTGCCCATGGAGGGCAATCCGGACGAGCGCGTCCTCCAGCAGCCGTTGAGGGTGGGCGATCGCACCTTCCTGATCAGCGCGGTCTCCATGGGCAATCCGCACGTGGTCACCTTCGTCGAGAAGCTGGACGAGACGGAGTTCATGGCCTACGGTCCCTTGCTCGAGGCCCATCCCGCCTTCCCGAAGCGGACCAACGTCGAGTTCGTCCAGGTCCTGAACCCGGGCTTCTTGCGGGTGAAGGTGTTCGAGCGGGGCGTCGGTCCCACCATGGCCTGTGGCACGGGGGCCTGTGCGACCCTGGTCGCCGCCGTGTTAAACGGACGGGCCCAGCGCAAGGCGCAGGTCGAGCTGCCGGGCGGGATCCTGGACATCGAGTGGGCGGAGGACGATCACGTGTACATGACCGGGCCCGCGGCCGTCGTCTTCACGGGCGTGGTCGACCTGTTCGACTTCCTGCCGTCTCCGGTCGAGATCGTGTAAGGAACCGTTCGTACTTCGAGAGCCTCAGCACGAACGGATGGTTGTGGGTCTCAAGTAGAGGCTCAGGACGAACGGATTGGTTGTGAGTCTCGTTCAAAAGCGTTTCCCTGTATCCGCTTCATGACAAGAAGGGGGACTGACATGCGCATCGCCCGTCGAATTGCCGACCTGCCGCCCTACGTCTTCGCCGGCATCAATGCCCGCAAGGCCGAGGCGATCGCCCGGGGCGTCGACGTCATCGACCTCGGCGCCGGGATCCCCGACTTCCCGACCCCGCCTCATATCCTCGCGGCCCTGCACGCAGCAGCAGACGACCCTGCGACCCACCGCTATCCCCCGTACGACGGCACCCAGGCCTTCAAGGACGCGGTCGCCCGCTATTACGCCCGGCGCTTCGGGGTCGACCTCGACCCGAAGCGCGAGGTCCTGGCCCTCATCGGCTCCAAAGAGGGCATCGTCAACCTCTTCTATGCCTTCATCGATCCGGGGGATGTCGCCCTGGTGCCGGATCCCGGCTACCCTGCCTACGCCACGGCCACCCGGCTCGCGGGCGGAGAGCCCTACGCCGTCCCCCTGGATCCCGAAAACGGCTGGCTGCCAAGCTTCGACCGGATCCCGGCCGAGGTCGCCCGGCGCGCGAAGCTGCTCTTCCTGAACTACCCCAACAACCCGACCGGGGCCGTCGCCACGCGGGAGCACCTGGAGGCGGCCGTGCGCTGGGCGCGCGCGCACGACGTGCTGGTGGCCCACGACCTCGCCTACTCCGAGATTGCCTTCGACGGCCACGTCGCGCCGTCGCTCCTGGAGGTGCCGGGGGCCAAGGAGGTGGCCATCGAGTTCAACTCCCTCTCCAAGACCTACAACATGACCGGCTGGCG
>DATNQJ010000280.1:0-4043 GCA_036704085.1 Stenomitos sp. | reverse complement strand
CACCACCGGGTTCGCCGCCGCCGGGAGCTGCTCCTGGATCCGAGCTCCCCTCCCCAGCCGGGCTCGTTCCAGGACGTCCTGCAGTGCCTGAAGGACGAGCGGGTCAGCCCCGATGCCCTGCGGCGTGCCCTCGAGCACCTGCGGCTCGGCCTGGTCATCACGGCGCATCCCACCGAGCCCAACCGCAAGACGGTCCTGAGCAAGTGGATGCGCCTCGGACACCTGCTCTACGATCGAGACGTCTGCCTCAAGACGCCGACCGAGCTCGAGCAGATCGACGCCGCCGTCCTCGCCGAGCTGCTGACGCTCTGGCAGACCGACGAGATTCGCGAGCGCCGGCCCACCGTCGCCGATGAGCTGACCAGCGCCCTCGTCTACTGCCGGGCGACCCTGATCGACGCCATTCCCCGCGTGAACCAGGAGCTTGCGCGCACCTTGCGGCAGCTCTATCCCGGGGAGACCTTCCCGCTGCCGACCATCGTCCGGCTGGGCACCTGGATCGGGGGCGATCGCGACGGCAACCCCTTCGTCACCCATGACGTGACCTGGCAGACCCTCGAGCGCTTGCGACGGGAGATCCTCGATACCTACACCCATCGCCTGCGCTCGCTCTGGAGCAAGTACTCCTTCTCCGATCGCCTGGCGCCGGTCAGCCCGGAGCTCTACGAACGCCTCGAGGATCTGGGCACGCTCTTTCCCGAGCGGCTCGTGGAGGTGCGGACCCGCAATGCCCATGAGCCCTATCGCCATCTGTTGACCCTCATGCACGAGCGCCTGACCGCGACGCTCGACGGGGATGCCGAGCGGCGCTACCCGGACGCCCGGGCCTTCGCGGCGGACCTGGCCGTCATCGATCGGTGCCTGCGCGAGCACGGGGCCGGTCGCGTGGCCGACCTGGAGCTGGCGACCCTGCGGAGGCAGGTGGACGCCTTCGGCTTCGTGCTGGCGAGCCTGGACGTGCGCCAGAACTCCAAGGGGCACCTCGGAGCCCTCGACGCGATGCTGCGCGAGGCCGGGATCTGCGCCGATTATGCCGAACGGGACGAGATCGGCCGGCAGGAGGCGCTGGATGCCTTTTTTGCCACCTCGCGCCCCCTCCTCTGGCCGGATGCGGCGTTGCCCCCCGCGGTCCAGGAGACCCGCGAGACGATGGTGACCCTCTCGCGGGCCCTCGGGGAGTTCGGGCCGGAGGCCTTCGACGCCTACATCGTGAGCATGACCGAGGCCCCGAGTGATCTGCTCGAGTTGCTCGCCCTGATGCAGGACGCGGGCCTCTACCGGCGGCGTCCCGACGGCAGCGCCGAGTGCGCCATCGACCTGGTTCCCTTGTTCGAGACCATTCCCGACCTCCGGGCGGCCCCCGAGGTCTTCCACACGCTGCTCACGCACCCGAGCTATCGCGCGGCGCTCCGGGCGCGGGGCGACGTGCAGGAGATCATGATCGGCTACTCGGACAGCAACAAGGACGGCGGGTTCGTCACCTCCAACTGGGAGCTCTACCAGGCCCAGCGGGCCCTGGCGCGCATCGCGCGCGAGCACGGCATCCGGCTGCGCCTCTTCCACGGCCGGGGCGGCAGCATCGGCCGGGGCGGCGGGCCATCCCACCGGGCCATCCTGGCCCAGCCGCCCGGCACGGTGCAGGGCGACCTCAAGATCACCGAGCAGGGCGAGGTCCTCGCCTGGAAGTACGCGCAGCCGGACCTGGCCGATCGCAACCTGGAGCAGATGGTGACGGCGACCCTGCGGGCCACCCTGGCCGAGCCCGAACGCGACGGATCCGACGCCGAGCGCGACGCCATGTTCGCGGGCATCTCCCAGACCGCCTACGACGCCTATCGCGCCCTGGTCTTCGAGGACCCGGCGTTCCTGCGCTTCTTCCGGGAGGCCACGCCCATCGCCGAGATCGAGCAGCTCAAGATCGGCTCGCGCCCCCCGCGCCGCGGCAAGGAGCTCGGCATCGAGTCCCTGCGGGCCATCCCGTGGGTCTTCTCCTGGATCCAGAACCGCTGCCTGTTGCCCAGCTGGTATGCTGCCGGAACGGCCCTCGAGGCCTTCTGCGATCGCCAGGCGGGAGGGCTCGAGATCCTGCGGGGCTGGTACCGCGAGTGGCCCTTCTTCGAGGCCCTGGTCGACAACCTGGAGGTGAGCCTGGCCAAGGCCGATATGGCGATCACACGAATGTACGTAGGATTGGCCAGTGGTGCGGGTTCGCGTATCTTCGGGGCCCTGGAGACCGAGTACGGACGGACGCTTCATATGGTACTCTCAATCACGGAGCAGCACGAGCTCCTGGAGCGCATGCCGGTCTTGGCTCGCTCGATTCGACTGAGAAACCCCTACGTCGACCCCTTGAATCACCTTCAAGTGGAGTTGCTGCGCCGCAAGCGCACGGGGGAGGCTCCGGGCGAGTCGCTCGACCACGCCCTGGCGTTGACCATCACCGGCATTGCTGCTGGGCTCCGGAACACGGGCTAGCGCACCGCAGTCACATCATTCTATGTACCCGCGACCGGGGAGACCGGTCGCCCCCACCGCAAAGGAGGAACCTGCGTGATTCGACTCCAGTCCAAGCATCTCGTGGTCGGTCTGAGCCTCGCGCTCACGATGGCCATGGTCGGCTGCCAGCCCAAGGAAGAAAAGCCCGCCACCACCGGCGAGGCGAGCCCCGCGGCCGAGGCCCCGGCGACCACCGGCGAAGCGAGCCCCTCGGGCGCCGCCGCCACGACCCAGGCCGCCGGCGGAGCGGACGTCAAGAAGGGCGAAGAGCTCTACACCGCCAACTGCGCTTCGTGCCACCAGGCCACGGGCGAGGGCATGGCCGGGACCTTCCCCCCGCTCGCCGGCTCGGAGTTCACGAACGGTCCCGCCAAGGACCACATCACCATCGTGCTCAAGGGCAAGTCGGGCCCCATCACCGTCAAGGGCCAGCAGTACAACGGCGCGATGCCTCCGTTCGCTCAGCTGACCGACGAGGAGATCGCCGACATCATCTCCTACGAGCGGACCACCTGGGGCAACAAGGGCGGCATGGTCACGGCCGACGACGTCAAGGCCCTGCGCTAATTCCTGAGAGCTTGCTCTCGGCCCCCGGGCGTATGCCTGGGGGCTTTTTGCATGGCGATTTCGGGAGGGGGAGAGCATCCGTTCGGAGTGGAGTCGCCCCTGCCGTCATTCCGGCGTAGGCCGGAATCCACCGTCGCCCACTGGAGGCGGGGACCGTAGCGCCCTGCGGTGGACCCCGGCCTGCGCCGGGGTGACGGAAAGCCGAGCCCAAGGTGGCTAAACAAGGCTCACCGTGCTCAAACGAGGGCCGCACGAAAAAACCGGCCCACCTTTCGGTGGACCGGCTAGGTTGCGGGGGCAGGATTTGAACCTGCGACCTTCGGGTTATGAGCCCGACGAGCTACCGGACTGCTCTACCCCGCGACGACTTCTCTATAGTAGCAGAGACTTCGTCCCAGGTAAAGGCCCGTTTAACGGCTTAATTCGTTGGCGAGCTGCGCACGCCGCAAGGGCGCCAGGAGATCCCCGCCGCGCGCGCCTCTGGCGGCCCGCCGCACCCAGCCGTTCGCATCCTTCGCAAGCCGCGCGAGCATCTTGCGGCCGAGCCGCCCGCACTGGGCGGCGGCTTCGCGCACGGCCCAGCTCTCGTCCTCGGCGCCGCGCTCGGCCACCTTCGCGGTGGCGCGCGGGTGGGTGACGGCCGCGTAGCGGACGTCCACGCGCTCATCCTCCATCAGGACCATGAGGGCCTTGGGCGCGAGGCTCTGGTTGGCCAGGAGGGCCCGCTTCACCTCGAAGGTGGGATCCATGGCGAGCTTGCAGGCCGCCCCTTCCGAGAGATCGCCGCGCAGGGCGAGCTTCATGCGCAGGCGCAGGTCGCGATCGCCCGCGAGCTGATCCATGGCCGGCGCCGACAGGGCGGGTTGCTCCAGGACGCTGTTGCGCACCACCGGGGAAGGGTCGGCCGCAAGGGCTGCCTGGACCAGGCCGTCGGCCGCCGGATGGCGCGCGATCGCCTGCTTGATCTCGACGCCCGCCAC
>DATNQJ010000279.1:0-3036 GCA_036704085.1 Stenomitos sp. | reverse complement strand
CCTGCCGGACCACGGGCGGCTGGGACAGCACGTCGTCGACGATGCGACGGGCGCGCTCGGTCAACGAGGCGACGATGGCGTCGCGCACCTTGTCCGGAGCGTCGCGCAGGGCCTCGGCCAGGGACTCCTTGTCCACCTCGCGCAGGGCATCCTTGAGGACGTCGCGCGGCACCTTGGCGAGATCGTCGAAGGTGAGGTACGCCTCGCGCACCTGGGCCAAGAGACGGGGATTCTGGGTCGAAAGGCCGCTGAGGATGCCCTGCTCGGTCGCCCGATCCGAGTGGTCGAGCAGGTTGACGAGCAGGCCCAGGCCGTTGGTGACGGGCGTCTGGAAGCTCGGGGCCTTGGTGGCCTTTTCGGCCATGTGGTGGGCGAGGTCGATGAACGAGCTCATGGGCAACAGGTGCAGCTCGCCCATGGCCGCGGCGATCGCCCCCTGCTCGGCCGGCGTCTTGAGCCGCATCAGGCCGACGGCCCGATCGGGTGGCAGCTGCGAGAGCACGAGGGCCTGGACCCGGGGACCTTCCTCCTCGAGCATGAACAGGATCTGCGAGTCGTCGAGCGTCTGCAGGAAGGCGAAGGGCGCGGTCTTGTCACTGCCCTGCTGCTCGGTCTGGGCGCGCAGCATGGCGTAGAGGGCTTCTTCGAGGGCCGCTTGCTGGTCCTCGCGCTTGATCTCCGTCTGGTCGAGGGCCGCGAGCTCGATGGCCTTCCACTCGTTGGCATGCATCCCGGTGAAGAGGCGCCTGGCCACGCCGAGGCCCATGGCCTGCGAGAAGGTCGCCGCCTTCTCGAGGCCGCCTTCCTCGGAGAGCAGGCGCTTCAGGTAGCGCTCGCCGATCTCCGGGCGCTCGAGGAGCATCACGAGGAGGTCCTGGCGCATGGGGGGCGGCTCGGCGGCCTTGCTGGCCGAGACGCTCGCGAGGAGGGCCTCGGCAGCCTTCATGTTCTCGGACTGGACAGGCAGGCTCGGGGCCGCGGGAGCCACCTGGGGCTCGGGGCGGCGGCGCAGCAGGAGGGCCCCTCCGAAGAGGGCGCTCGCGCCGAGGGCTCCGATGATCGCCCACAGCCAGGGGGGCAGGCCGCCGGACTTGCTGGGCACGCTCCCCGGAAGGACGGTCCCGGCCGTGCGCGGGAAATCGCGGCGCGCGATGTCGAGCGTGTCGCCCCGGGCGAAGTTGAGGTCCGCGCGCTGGAAGACCAGGTTCTTGACGTAGTCCTCATCGGTGCTCTGCAGGGAGCTCGGGAGCACCAAGGAGACGCGGATGCGCTCGATTCTCGGGGTGGACGAGACGACCTGGGCCACCGGTGCCTGAGGGGCGGGGGCCTGAACCTGGGGCATCTGCGGCGCCGGCATTTGCATGGCGGGAGCCTGGCGCACGGGACGGCGGGTCCGCTCCTCGGCGGGCATCCCGAGACCGGGCAGCGCCGGGATGGAATCGAAGTCCGCTTCGGGCACCGGCGCGTCCTCGGCGGCGGGCTGCGCCGGGACCTGGACCTGAGGAGCCTGGACGGGCTGGGCGGGGGCTACCTGCTGCGGGACGGTCGGATCGTGGGCGATCGCCACCCGGACCTGCAGGACGAAGTTGTCGGGGCCCAGGTAGGCGGCGAGGCTCTGCTGGAGACTCTCTTCCAGCAAACGCTCGTAGCTCAGCTCGACCAGCGAGGGGTTGGACTCGCCGATCATCAGCTGGGTCGGTGCCGTCTGCAGGGGGGGCAGGGGCGCGATGGCAGCCACCACTGGGGCGCCGGCCGCGGCCACGAGGCTCAGGGACAGGGCGAGCTGGAGCACCAATCGTCGCGTCATGGGGTCACCTGTGAACAACATAAACCGTTTACCGAGCGGCCATGCGGGTTTCAGCGATCGATGCGTCGAAAACCGAGGCCCTGCCTCTATGCCTGTGTACCCTTTTCGGGAATATGATCACCGAATGTTGCCAATATTTTTTGTCGTTGGGTAGAAGCATAGGGGAAGCGTGCCGCTCGATCGGTGATACGCGTCTCAGCGACGAGCCCTTTGCCCGGTGCATGATGCAGAGGGAAACCCTCCGGCCTGCTTTGGGGAGTTCATGAGCCAATCGATCCGGATTGCGAGCGCGATCGCCCTCTTGCTGGGCGTCGCTTTGGGCTCCTCGGGCCGCGCGGAGGCCGTTCCTTATGATGCCCGCGCGCTCGGCATGGGCCGGGCCCAGCTTGCGGTCGACGGGGCGCCCTCGACCGCCTGGACGACGCCGGCTCTCTTGGGCCTGCCGGCCACGCCCTCGGCCGTGATCTCCTCCTTGCCCGCCATCAGCCTCGGGCTCGGCAACAACCTCCTGGGCTTCCGGGCCCTCGATGAGCTCTTGCAGGGCCGCGACCTCTCGGATACCGACGCGGAGAACCTCGTCAGCGCGATTCCGCCCACGGGCTGGGGCTTCAAGGTGGATACGGGGCTGGCCTGGGGCGCGAGCGTGCCCGCGTCGGGCCTGGGGCTCTTTGCCCGCAGCACTCTCGACACGGTGGGCCTCAATCTGCCACGCGATCTCATCGGCCTGGTCCTGCGGGGCAACGCCGTGACGACCGGCGTGACGATCGACAGCCTGCAGGGGGCGCGGATCGACAGCTTTGCCGACGGCGGTCTCTCGTTCGGCTTTCCGCTTACGTTCGCAAGCTTGCCGAACGTCGCGGTGGGCCTGACGGGACGCTACATCGAGGGTCTCGCCTTCGGCCGCATCACCGAGGCCAGTGGCAACTTGCTACAGACCAACCCGGACGGCTCGTTCTCGGGCGAGGCGAGCGCGACCTACCAGTACGGGACCTTCGGCAGCGGCATGGCCCTCGACTGCTCGATGGCCGTGGACGTGCGCCGCGACCTGAGGCTGGCCCTGAACGTCGGGAACATTGGCGGGGTCTACTGGGGCAGCATCCACGAGAAGCACGAGACCTACAAGCTCGATCGGTACACCCCGGGGCTCTCGAGTGACGGCCAGTTCAACACGGCCGCGCCGACCGTCAAGACCGAGGAGACCGTGGGCCCGAACGACGGGCAGGGGCTCT
>DATNQJ010000278.1:0-4598 GCA_036704085.1 Stenomitos sp. | reverse complement strand
GGGCGGGGATACGTGTTTGAGGGCCGCCAGTGGGACGCGCGTCACAGGCGTATTTCGGCCCTCTGCTATAATGCAACGGTGCAAAAGAAGTCCTTCCCGCGCCGGATCAAAACGCAGGCGCAGATCCTATCCGCCTTCGTCCAGGCCTTCGGGCGTACGCTCATCACCCAGAAGCGCGCCACTCCCGAGGAGCAGGCGCTCTCCGAGATCGCGCCTGGATCCATGCGGGTCTGGGCCCAGAACGCGCGCCTCTTCTTCGACGACGCCGTCGTCCTCAAGCTGCGCGACTTCGTGGCGGACCTGCAGGTCAAGGACCCCGAGGCGCCCCTCATCCCCGAGCTGAAGGACTCCTACGTCTTCGCCATCCGGCAGGGCCAGATCCGGATCTCGGCCGCCAGCATGGAGGCGCTGCTCAACCGCTACGTCCTGCCGGCCGCGGGTAACCCCATCAAGGACGCCCGGCTCGCCATCTCGGGCGATCGCGTCGTCCTGCGCGGCAAGGTCCACAAGATGGGCCTCGATCTCCCCATCACCCTGGAGAGCGAAGTCAGCATCGGCGCGGGCGGCCTCATGGAGCTGTTGCCCCACCGGATCGCCCTCTCCGAGGTCGGCATCGGCGGGATGATCAAGCTCTTCAAGCTGGAGCTCGAAAGCCTCATGGAGCTGCCCAGCGATGGCGCCTTCCGGGTCCAGGGCAACCAGATCACGGTCGATCCGGCCGAGATCTTCCCGTCGCCCAAGGCGATCGGCCGGCCGTCGGCCATCGGCCTCGAGCGCAACGAGCTGGTCCTCACCTACACCCCCGAGGAGTCCATCGAGCCGGCTCCCCTCATCGATCCCGATGCGCCCAACTACATGCTCTGCCTGGGGCACGATCTCCTCGTCGGCAAGATGATGATGCACGACGCCTACTTCCAGATCATCAACCAGGAGCCCGCGAACTTCGTGGACTTCTCGCTGGAGCACTACCGCGAGCAGCTGGCCGCCGGCAACAGCTCCCTGCATTCCGGAGATCAACTGGTGGTCCGCCTCCCCAGCCTCGAGGCCACCCGCCGCTCCACGGGCCCGCTGCCCCGTAGCCAGGGCACCGCCACCCCTTAACTCAAGCTTTCCGAAAGCTTACGCTGGCCTTCAGTAACTTCCCATGCGATCGTCCCGATAGCATCTTCAGTGAGCGTGCTTGGGGGCACGCCTTGGAGGAGGGGAGCCATGCATCGGATGATTCGCCAGTCGCTGTCTCTGACCGCCGCGTTGGTCTCGGCGACCATCGGGCTCACGGGCTGCGGCAAGCCGATGGTTCCCACCGCGATGGGCGGCAGCCCCGTCAGCAACTCCCTGGTCGCCAACAACACCGCAGGCCAGCAGGCCCCGAGCTCGGGCCTGGCGCTTCCCACCGAGCAGCTTTCCGACGCGATCACGCCCGACTTCGGCGATGCCGCCGTCGGCTCGGTGATGCCCAGCGCCGGCACCAAGATGGACGATCCCGACGCCAACGGCGCGGATGCCGAGGGGGCGGACTTCGCCCTCAACAAGGCCGGCATCGTCCGCAACCAGATCATCGTCAAGCTTCAGCCGGGGGCGGTCGCCCAGTACAACGTGGCCCGCTTCACGGCCTCGAACGGCGGCCGGGTCGCGTTCAACATCGACCTCGGCACCCGCTACCAGGTCATCAGCCTGCCCTCCGGCATGTCCGTCGAGGAAGGCATGCGCAAGTACGGTCAGACCTCCGGCGTGGCGGCCGTGACCCCCAACCGCATCTACGGCGCCGCCGGCGCCACCGTCGAGCCCAACGACCCCTACATGGGCAAGCAGTGGGGCTCGGACAAGGTCAACGCTCCGGCGGCCTGGGCCCAGAACCTCGATGCCAGCCGCGTGACGGTCGCCGTCCTGGACACCGGCGTCGACTATCGCCACCCCGAGTTCGGCAACCGCATCGTCAAGGGCTGGAACTTCGCGGACAACAACGCGGACGTGATGGACCGCTTCGGTCACGGCACCCACGTGGCGGGCATCATCGGCGCGACCGGCAACAACGGCGTGGGCGTGGCCGGCGTGGCGTGGAACGTCAAGATTCTCGCGGTCAAGGTGCTCGGCGACAACGGCCAGGGCTCGACTGCCGCGGTCGTCAACGGCATCAAGTACGCGGCCGATATGGGCGCCAAGGTCATCAACATGAGCCTCGGCTCGCCCGACACCACCATCGACCCCGCGCTCTCGGCGGCCATCGCCTATGCCAACGGCAAGGGCGTCATCGTCGTCGCCGCGGCGGGCAACAACCACGGTGAGGTCGGCTCGCCTGCCAACGATCCCGGGGCGATCGCCGTCAGCTCGACCTCCAAGTTCCTCTTCTGGGAGTACCTCTCGTGGTTCTCGAACCGCGGCAGCAAGGTCGAGGTCGCGGCCCCCGGCGGCGGCATCTGGTCGACGGTCCCCCTGGATGCCAACAAGACCGGGTCCACCGGCTATGCCAAGCTCTCGGGCACCTCGATGGCGGCCCCGATGGTGGCGGGCGAGGCGGCGCTCATCTGGGCCAAGCACCCGACCTGGACCCCGCAGCAGGTTCACTACGCCATCGACAACAGCGTCGACCACAAGGGCGCGTCGGGCCGCAACTCCAACTACGGCTTCGGTCGCATCAACCTCGAGAAGGCCCTCTCGCTCTAAACCCTCCTCCCCCAACCGGCAAGACGGGGCGGCCACTGGCCGCCCCGTCTTGCTGCATCGCGATCGAGGGGATGCTTCAGGGAGTCAGGCGTGCGAGCAGGTTCCCGGTCATGGCATCGATCCGGTACTTCAGGCGCACGTAACTGGGCGGCGCGTAGCCTCCGATCGAGCCGGGGCCGTACGACGTGGTCGATCCCCCCTGGTAGCCGATGCTGTTGTCCACTTCGTAGTAGGTGCCGTCGAGGGTGTCCGAGACCAGGGCGACCGAGACGCCGCCAGGGCCGACGGCCATTCCGAAGCTCTGGCAGATCTCGAGGGCCTTGCCCAGGGGGAGGACTCGCGTGTAGTCGAAGGGCTGAAGCACGACCTTCTCCATCACCTCGGGGGCGAACAAGTCGTTGTTGCCGTTGAGCGTGAAGGTGAGCTGACGGCTCTCGAACTGCGAGGGAATGTCGACGGCCTGCGTGCTGGCACTGGCCGTCGCGGCCACCGGGGCGCGGTACGTGAACGACCATGAGCCGGCCTTGGCGATGCGGCCGGACAGTGTGACCTGAGCGGAGCGGATGGCGACGATCTCGGCGCCCGGGTAGTGGGTGGCCGCGTAACGCTGCACGTAGTGGTAGGCGTCGTCCATGCTCGAGCCATCGCCCACGAGCGTCGGTACGGGGTAGCCCGTGACCGGATAGGCCGGAGCGCTGGTCATCATGGGCAGCGGCATGGGGGTCGCATACGGCATGGGCCGCTGATTCGGATAGGGCATCATCGGATCGCCAATGGTCGCCATGGGGGAGGTGGGACAGCCTGCCAAGGCTGGGACGCTCAGGGCGACGAGGACGGGTATCGTGAAGCGGCGCATGGGTCACCTCCCGTGGGGGCGATTGAAGGACGTCAGCGGTGTCTGGTTCATCGAGTAGATTATCTTATGATCATGATATACCCATTTGCAGGCTTTCGCTACCTTGTCAGGCTCCTTCTCTCCCACAACGCAAGGCGCCTGCTACCGAGGTAGCAGGCGCCTTGCCCATCTGAAGCGGGCCGAGCTAGATCAGATAGCCCTTGTTCTTAAGCTTGGCTTCGTGCTGGGCCAAGAGGGCGTCGAGATCGACCCCGTGCTGATCCTGGAGGACGTACATCATGGTGGCGGCCGTCTGGGCGACGTCGAGGAGCTCTCCGGCAATCAAGGAGAGCGACTCCGGGCCCGGCAGGGCGCCGGTCTCGCCGGACATGCCGCGGAACTTGCCGATGGCCTGGGCCAGCTCGCCGGCCTCCTCCATCAGTTTCAGGGCAGTGGACTCGAGGGTCGGGCGGAGCCCGGTGAGCTTGGGGAAGCTCAAACTACGGCGTTCGGTATTCATGCTCCCATGCTAGCACGGGCAGGCGCCAATGTTGACAGGCTTTTCGGGATTGGGTAACGTGAAAGGCTGGTCATCACAAGAAAGGAAGCCGCAAGTCCATGGAGAGCCTGACTCAGCTGGGGCGTCCGACCCCCTTTCCCCAGAGCCCTGAAGAGGCCAAACTCGAGACGTTCCCGAACACCCATCCGGGCCGGGATTACCTCATCCAGTTCACCTGTCCGGAGTTCACCGCCTACTGCCCCATCACGGGCCAGCCGGACTTCGCGGAGATCCGCATCGAGTACACCCCGGACGAGAACTGCGTCGAGCTCAAGAGCCTGAAGCTGTACCTGTGGAGCTTCCGCGACGAGGGCGCCTTCCACGAGGCCGTGACGAACCGGATCTGCGACGACCTCGTGCGCACCCTCGCGCCGCGCTTCATCGAGGTGGTCGGCGACTTCGCGGTGCGCGGGGGCATCAAGACCATCGTGACCGCGCGTCACGGGCGGAAGCCCGCCGAGTAGCGCGGCGAGGACGCACCGTTCGGGTCCCTTTCGCCGGGAGACCCGCCGCGCGTACGCTCCGTCTGGACGGCCCCCG
>DATNQJ010000277.1:0-7020 GCA_036704085.1 Stenomitos sp. | reverse complement strand
GAGCGCGCGAGGGCCATGAGGGCCACCGGGTGGGTGGGATCCTCGTCGAGCACCTCCCGGAACAGGGACTCCGCCCGCTCGGAGTGGCCCGTGCGCAGGAGGCACTCGGCCAATAGCGCCCTGGCGTCGAGTCCGCCGGAGGCGTCGCGCAAGAGGGCCTCCAGGTGCTCGATGGCTCCGTCGAGGTCGCCGAGCGCCGTCTCGGCGCGGGCCACCCCGAGTCGCGCCTCCGCATCGCCCGGCGCGAAGGAGAGCACCTGCAGCCAGGCCTGGCGGGACTCGGCGGGGGTCTCGTGGGGGTCGAGCGAGCGCGCCTGCGCCGTGGCCACCCGGGCGGCAAAGTCCTGGGCTCCGGGCGCCTCTTTCTCCAGGAGGGCCGCGGCCACCTCGACGGCCTCGGCGAGATCCCCCGTGGAAAGGGACAGCTCGCCCAGCTTGTGCCAGGCCTCCGGATGGTCGAACTCCCGGGTGAGGGACTGGAGGATGGCCTTGGCTTCCAGGGATCGCCGCGCGGCCAAGAGCAGGTCGGCCATGGTGAGGAGATCCTCGGGGGCCGGATCCTGCTTGGCCATGGCAAACAGGCTCGAGAGGGCCTCCTCCGGGCGTCCCAGGTGGCGCAACAGGCGCGCGATCGCCCGCAGGGCCTCGAGATCCTCCGGCATCACTCCGACCAGGCGCCGCCACCAGGCCAGGGCCTCTTCGCGGCGCCCCTGCTCCTCCGCTCCCTTCGCCACCTGGCGGATCAGCGCCTGGGCCTTGGGGGTGGCGAGGGCGTCGGGGTGCGCCTCACAAGCCGCCGCGAGCTCGCGGGCCGCCGCCTCGGCCTGGCCCTGGCTCACGAGGAGATCGGCGAGTTCGAGGCGCATGAGCAGCACGTCGGATCCCTGCTCCAGCTGGTGCTGGAGGATCTCCTGGGCCTGGGGAAGGTGCCCCAGGCGGCGTTCGAGCCGGGCCATGACGAGCCATGCGAAGGCATGGTCGGGCCGGGTCTTGAGGATGGTCTCGAGGACCTTGCGGGCCCCGGCGAGATCCCCCTGCTCCATGGCATGCTCGGAGAGCACGGCGAAGGCCTCGGCATCGCCGGGCGCCACGGGCAAGAGGCGGCGGGCCCAGCCGGCGGCGTCTGCGACCATGCCCGCCCCGTGCAGGGTGAGCATCAAGCGGCGCATGGCCCCCAGGTCCTGAGGGGCTAGCTCGACGACCCGCCCCCACCAGTGAGCGCCCGCGGGCGACATGCCGAGGCGCTCGGCCTCGCTGCGGGCGTGGGCCAGGGCGCGCATGCGCGCGTCGGAATGGGTCGGATCCGCCGCCAGGAGGCGCATGGCCCACTCGTAGGCCTCGGCATGGGCGGCGCGTTCGGCGGCCTCGTCCAGGAGGGCCTGGCACAGGACCGTCCCGCGCTCACCGAGCTCGTAGGCCTTGCGGTAGGCGGCCATGGCCTCCGGCCGCCGGTCCAGGCGCTCCAGGCACTCGGCCTGGGCCAGCCAGGTGCGTGGGTCTTCGGGGGCGAGGTCCAGGGCCCGCTGCAGCCATGACAGGGCGTCGGCGGGCCGATCCGGGCCCGCCTGCTGGAGGCAGAGCTCGAGCTGCGCCGGGCGGAAGGCCTCGGGATCCCCCAGGCGTGAGGCGAGCTCGCCGAGGGCCTGCCACTCGCCCTCGGCATCCCCCTCGGCATGGGCCAACCGCTTGCGCAGCCCCCAGACGGCCGCCTCGCCGGGATCGTGGGCCTCGAGTGCTGCGATCCACGTCCGGGCCCCGGCGTGGTCTCCCAGGCTCAGGCAGGTGTCGATGAGCGGCATGTAGGCCTGAGCGAGGCCCGCCTCGGCCGCCTGCTCCAAGAGGTGACGCGCCCCCGAGAAATCCCCCTCGGCGAGCCGCTGCTCGCCAAGCGCCAGGGCACTCGCGTTGTCGGTGGGGTCGCTCTCGACCAGCTTCTCGAGGGCCTGCAGGACCTCTGCCTGCTGGTCCAGCTCGTGGGCGATCCGGACGACATGCCGCAGGGCGTCGTCGTCGTCGGGCAAGAGGGTGGCGAGCTTCTTCCACCAGGCGAGCGCCTCGGCTCCGGTGGCCTCGTAGGCGAGGCTGCGCACGATCTCGGCCAGCAGGGCGATCGCCCGGGCATGGGCCGGCTCCTCTTCGAGCAGCTGGTCGAGCAGAAGGGTGGCCTCGCGAAGTTGGCCCGTCTCGGCCAGGATCTCGGCGTGCTCGATGGTGAACCAGGCATGGGCGCCGAGGATCCGCTGGGCCTTCTGGAACCAGACGAGCGCCTCGGCGAGCGCCCCCTCCTCGCGCAACATGCAGGCGAGCGCCACCATGGCGTGGGCGTCGTCCATGCCCGCGGCCGTGGCGTAGGAGGCCTTGGCCTCGAGGGTCCGTCCCTCGCCGAGGGCGCGGTGGCCGAGCAGGGTGTGTGCCGCCGCCGGCAGGTCCGTATCGGACGGCTCCAGGGCGAGCACCCGGTCGAGCCATTGCCCCGAGCCCTCCTGCAACGGCTTCCAGGCGAGGCTCAGGCGCACCATGCGCAGCGTGGCGGCATCCGCGGGGCCGAGGTGAGGCTCGAGCTCGTCGAGGGCGGTCCAGGCGGCCTCGGGATCCGGGGCCGCAAGGGCGATCGCGAGACGCACCCGCGTCACCTGGGGCGTCGCGGCATCTTCGGGGGCCTGCTGGAGGTGGGCGGAGAGCCAGTGCTGGGCCTGGGTCGCATCCCCGGCTAGGGCGCAGGCCTCGCTCGCGGCGAGAAACGCCCGGGCCACGCCGGCCTGGGCCGCCCGCTCCAGGAGGGGCCTGGCCTCGCGGGCCCGCCCCGCGGAGAGCCAGCGCAGGCCGAGGGCCTCGGCCCCCTCCAGGTCCTCGGGATCCCGGACGACCACCTGCTCCATGGCCTGGTCCTGGACGTCCTGGCGCCCCAGCTCCGCGGCGAGGGCGGCCAGTGCGCGCCAGGACTCGAGGTTCTCCGGCTCGAGCTCGGCGAGCGCGCGCCGCCAGTGCAGGGCCTCGCCCCCCTCGGTCCCCTGGATCATCCGGCGAAGGCAGGCGCCGAGACGCTCTTGAGCCCCGGTGCTGTCCGGGTGCGCCTGCCGGTAGCGGATCAGGAGCTCGTAGGCCTCGACCAGCTGGCCGTCCTGAAGGAGAACCTCGGAGAGCTCCAGCGGCAAGGCTTCCTCGTCGGGCAGACGCTCCAGGGCCTTCACGAGCCACCCCGCCGCCGCGGGCAGATCCCCCTCGGCGCGCGCCTGGCGAGCGAGGGCCGTCATGGCCGTGGTGTCCTGGTTCTCGGCCGCCCACAGGAAGGCCTCGCGGGCCCGGTCTTGCTTGCTTGCCGCTTGCCAGTGGAAGCCCAAGGCAGCGATCGCCTGCGCGGGCACCTCGCCGGGCTGCAGGCCCAGGGAGTAGGCGCGCTCGATCCAGCGCATGGCCTCCTGCGGATCGGGCGAGCGCATGCGCGTCGTCGCAAGCCCCAACCGCTCGGTCCGCAAGCCCTCGTCGCCCGCAAGCTCCGCCAGGCTCGCCATGGCCTCCCAGGCGTACTCGGGATCCCCTTCGGCCTTGGCGATCGCCACCGCCAGCCGGGCGGCCTTGAGGTCCTGCCGGCCGTAGCGCTCCAGTTGCTTCCGAGCCCCCGCGGAGTCGCCCGCCTTGAGGGCCAGATCGGCCAGGTACCAGTGGGCCTCGGTGTAGCCCTGCTCGGCGGCCCGCTCGAAGAGGGGCATGGCCTGGTCCACCTCTCCTTGAGAGTGATGGTGGATGCCGAGCGTCAGGGCGCTCATGCCATCCGAGGGGTCGATCCGGACGAGGCGCTCCAGGGCCGCGCGCGAAACGTCCTCGAGGCCGAGTGCCAGGGCCTCGCGCATGGTCTCGCGATGGGCCTCGAGGTCCTCGGGCGCGGACTCGGAGATCAGGCGCCAGCAATCGAGCGCCTCCTCTCCGGTGCTCGCCCGGGCGATCTCGCGCAGGACGAGGCCCCGGAGGGCCACGGCCCGGGGATGGTCCGGCTGGGCCGACAGGACCCGCTCGACGGCCTCGCGAGCCGGGCGCGCCATGCCCGCCTCGAACCGGGCCTGCGCGAGCTCCAGCCAGAGGGTCATATCCTCCGGCAGCCGTTCGACGGCCTTGGTCAGCCAGGCGGCGGCCTGGGGCAGGTCCCCTTCCTCGCGCGAAATGAAGGCGAGGGCCTTGAGGGCGGCCGGATCACCCCCCTGTGCGGCGATGCCGAAGGCGTTACGGGCCTTCTCGAGCTGGCCCTCGGCCTGATAATAGGCCCCGAGCTCGCTGGCGAGGCCCATGTGATAGGGCGCCCGCTCCAGGACGGCCTCGAGCACGCTCGCCGCGCGCGGCAACTGCCCGGTCTGACGCAAGAGGCCTGCGAGCACCACCTGCAGGTCCACGTCCTGGGGATCGAGCGCGACGACCTCTTCCCACCACGGGAGGACCGTCTCGGCTTCGAGGCGTTCGGCGAGGCCCTTCAGGAGGCGATAGGCCTGCTCGCGCCGCGCCTGATCGGCGCGAGAGGCCGTCAGCAGGGCCTTGAGATGGCGCCAGGTCTCGGCACCGTCCGCCTCGGCGGCCGAGAGCTCCGCGAGGGCCATGCGCGCCTGGGGATCGCCCGGAGCATGGGTGAGAACGCGCTCGAACTCGGCCCGCGCCCGCCCGCGATTGCCCATCTTCAGGTGGAGGCGGCCCGCCAGCACTCCGGCGACCGGCAACTCCAGGGCGATGAGGGGTTCGAGAGCCTTGAGCGCCGCATCGAACTGCCCGCCCTTGCTCAAAAGCTCCGCGAGCATCAGGGCAGCCCGCTCGGAGGTCGGCTCCAGGGCGACGACCTGTTGCAGGTAAAGGGCCGCCTGGACCTCGTTGCCCTCCTCCAGGTAGATCTCGCTCAAGGCGAAGCGGGCCTCGACGTCGCGCGGCTCGAGCTTCAGCAGCTCCTCGAAGACGGGGATGGCCGACACCCCGGTCGCCGTCTCGGCGATCCGGCGGGCGACCTTGCTCGCGAGGTCCCGCACCCGGGGGGTCTCGTACAGCTCCAGGGGCAGGGCCCGGACCTTGTTCCAGGCCTCCCGGAAGTCCTTCTCGGCGAGCGCCAGCTCTGCCATGCCGAAGAGCGCCTTGGGGTCACCCGGCTCCGTGGAGAGCACGCCCTCGAAGTGGGTCCTGGCTCGTGCGAGGTCGCCCTCCTTCAGGGCGATGTCACCCAAGAGGATGGCCGCGGCCGGTTGCTGGCTGAGCCCCGGGGCGTCCAGGTGGCGCTTGGCCTCCTCGAGCTGCCCCCCGTCCACGGCCTGCTGGGCCAGGAACACGCGCGCCTCGACGTCATGCGGATCCGCCTTGAGGACCTCGGCGAACGCCTTGGCCGCCTCCGCCGGCGCCTCGGCCCGCCGTGCCGCGGTCTTGGCGAGGGCCTTGAGGGCGTCCGGGTCCTCGGGGTCGAGCTCGAGCACCTGCTCCCACCAGCGCAGGGCCAGATCGCCCAGGTAACCTCCGGCGATCCGCTTGAGCAGCGGGATCGCGAGCGTCTTGGCTTCCCGGTGCTCGGGATTCTGGGCGAGGATGCGCTTCAATAACTCCCAGGCGCCCTCGTGATCCCCCTTGGCGCTCGCCTGCTGGGCCATGACCAAGGAGGCCGGGATGTGGTCCTTCTCGAGGGCGAGGATCCGACCGAACAGGCGCAAGGCCTCGTCGTCGTCTCCTTCGCCCGCGGCGGACTTGGCCAGGCCGTGCAGGGCGTCCAGGTTGTTGGGCCGAAGCTCGAGGACGGCCTCGAAGTACTCGCGGGCCTCCGAGAACAGGCCCTCTTCGAGCTCGTTGTTGCCGAGCCACAGGGCGACCTCGATGTCGGTCGGGTGCCGCCGGAACCAGGCGCGGTAGGAGAGGACGGCCCCGTTGAGATCCCCGACGGCGATCTGGGCGGCCGCGAGGCGCTTGCGGGCCGCGGAGTCGGGCTCGAGCGTGACGTGGCGGTGCCACCAGGTCACGGCCTCGCTGTAGTTGCCCGCTTGCTCCAGCTGTTCGGCGATCGCCCCGGCCACCTTGGCCTGGGTCGGCTTGAGCTTTGGGTGATCCGGAGCCAGGCGACCGAAGCGCTCGGCCTCACTCCATGCTCTCTGGAGCTTGCCTGCCCCCATGGACAGGTCGATGAGGTGCAAAAGCCCCTCGGCCGTCTCGCCCTCGCGGGCCATGAGCGCCGTGTAGGCCTCGTGCCCCTCGTCGTACATGTCCGCCGCATCGCAGGCCGCGGCCAGCTCGCGCAGGAGATCGTGCTTCTTGTAGCGGTCGGGCAGGTTGCGCAGGACCCGCACGGCGTCGGCGCCGCGCTTGATCTGCCGGTAGAGGATGGCCGCGGCCCGGGCGGCCGTCTCGTCCAGGGGGTTGCAGGTGAGGGCCCGCTCCCACCACTTGAGGGCCTCGACCGGGTTGTCGCCGATCTCCTCGGCCTTCATGACCGCCATGTTGCGGGCCAAGGAGCGCGCGGTTTCGCCGTGCTCGGCATCCTCGAAGAGGCCCTCGAAGAGCGACCAGGCCTCTTCCTTCTGGCCCTCGAGCACCTTGGCCCGGGCGACCTTGAGGCGCTCATCAGCAGGCACCTCCGCGAGGCTGCGGCCCAAGAGCGTCAGGCTGCGGGCCTCATGGCTGAGGCCGAGCTCCATGGCCACGTCGATGGCCTTTTGCCGCACTTCCTCGTCCGGGTGCTTCGCGAGGGCCTGCTTGTAGATGGCGAGCGCATCCTGCTTGCGGCCGATGGCGAGCATCGCGTCCGCCAAGCGCAGCACCGCCGCGGCATCGCCGGGGTGGCGTCCCGAGAAGCCCTCCAGGAGGCGCACCAGATCGCCCATGCGGCTCTGGGTGGTGTAGAGCCGCTCCAGGCGGCCGAGCGCCTCGGGATCGTCGGGGGCGATCGCCAAGAGCCGCTCCCACCACTGGCTCGCCTTGGCCGCGTTGTTGGTCAACTGGGCATCCGAGGCCTGGCTGCGGCACAGGGAGAGCAGGGCCTCGCGCAGGCCCGGCGCCTGCGGGGCGCGCCCC
>DATNQJ010000276.1:0-7403 GCA_036704085.1 Stenomitos sp. | reverse complement strand
TCTGAAGCTCGGGCCGATTGGCGACCGCGGGGCTCGGATCGTCCTGGAGTCCGAAGCCCATGGACGGCAGGTTCAGCGCGGACGAGACTAGCCGGTTGTCGATGGGCTGGCCGAGCACGGTCGACAGGTTCAAGCGTGCGAGCTCGACGCTGTTGGTCGTGCTGCGGAGCTGGCCCTGGACGCTCGCCAGTTGCGACTCGGCCTGGAGCACGTCGAAGCGCGTCCCGGTCCCCGCGCGCTCGCGGATTTGGGCCGCCTCGACGTGGGCCTGAGCCTGCCGAACGGCCGTGAGCGAGACGTCACGCAACCCCTCGGCCCGCAAGACCTGCAGGTAGGCGTTCGCGGCATCGTAGCCGGCCTTGCGGCGCTGGTTATCGATGTCGACCTGGTTCATCTTGACCGAGGCATCGGCGATCTTGAGGGCGTCGGCCGTCTGGAAGCCGTCGAACAGGACCTGGCTGAGGGACAGGGAGGTCTGGAGGAGGTTGTAGGTGCCGGGCGCGCCGCCAAGGCCGCTCAGGCTGCTCAGCCCCCCGAGCCCCCCGAGTCCTCCGAGGCCGCCCAGGCCGCCAAGACCGCCCATGCCGAGTCCGGCCGAGGCGCCGGCATCGATCATGCGGTAGCTAATGGCGCTGGAGGTCATCGAGAGCTGCGGATAGAGACCCGCATAGGTCTGCTGGATCTGGGACTGCGACTGGGCGAGCTTGGCCTCGCTCACCGCGACCGGGAGGCTGTTCTGCTCGGCGATCGCCAGGGCCTGATCGAACGTCAGGACCTCCTGGGCGAGCGCCGCCGGCTGAGCGGCGGCGACGAGGGCGATCGCCGCGACGATGGGCTGGATCCTCATGGAGTCACCCTTTCCGGATGGTACGAGAACCCGATCCCGTAGACGTTGGCGCCCTCGCCGTAGTTGTTGCTACCCGAGCCGAACTGGCGCGTGTAGCTGAGGTCGGCGCGGAGGCCGGGGAAGACGTTATAGCCGACCACTGCTCCCAGCTCTCCCCACTGGAGGCCATCGAGGCTGTACGGGGCGGTGGAGGCGGTCACGCTGCCCCAGGGGGCGAGCATGCCGTGGGCGATGAGCTCGAAGGAGCCCATCCGGGTACCGGCGTCGACGGACAGGCCGAGGCCCTGGCGGGTCTGGGCGTAGTCCATGGGGGTTCCGGTCCAGGGCGTGGATCCGCTCGGCGTGAGGTAATAGTTGCTCAGGACGAGCTGCGGCAGCACCTCGACGTTCCCCAGGTCGAAGACATAGCCGCCCGTCAGGTTCCACTGGGCCGTCTCGACGCTCGGGGCCGGGCTCGGCTGGGTCGAGAGCGCGCCAATAGACACCGGCGCCTTGACCCGGAAGCCGTTGAGGCCGATGGCCCAGTTGTTCACGCGGTAACGGGCCGAACCGGCGATCTCGTTGTTAGCCCAGCCGGACACGTTGCGGCCGGCGTAGGTGACCAGCTGATCACGCATGCGGTAGGAAAGGCCAACCTCGGTGTCGAACAGCCGGTAGACCCCGATGGTGGCCTGTTGGGGCACCGGGGTGAAGGTCGGCTGGTAGGTGGGGACGGGCTTCAGGACCACGGACTGGGCGCTCGTGGCGGGGACTTCCTGCGTCAGGTAGCCGGCGCCGGAAAAGACGAGGATCTGGCGGCCGGTCGGGTCGAGCCGCAGGGTGTACGAGCCGCGGGCATCCGTGGTGGCCGAGGCGAAGGTCCCTTGCTGCTGGACGAAGACGTTGGCGGCAGGCTTGCCGTCCGGGCCGAGCACTCGGCCGGTCACGGTCACCGTGGCGTCGGCGGCGAAGGCGGGGGCGCTCAGGCTCAGGCCGAGCCCCATGGCGAGTAGGGTGGTAGTGGGTCGCATAGCTTCCTCGTTACTGGAACGTGACCTGGGCGACCGAGACGTGATCGTTGTTCACGACGAACGACATGGTGGCCTGGTTGGAATTCATGGGGCGCTGGGACGGCGTGTTGGGCACGGTCGTCGTGAGGACGGTCGGTGAACCGGTGGCGGTCAACGGATACGCCACCCCGCTGATGAGGACCTTGACGCTCTGCGCGTTCTGCCACTCGCTGGGCTGCGAGAAGCGCAGCGAGAGGGCCGATCCGGCGGCCGTCGCCATGAGGGTCTCGGTGGCCGTGAGGCTCGGGACCTTCGACGCGTCGGGCTGCCCGAGATCCGCCTTGTAGCCGAGCCCGGAGTCGCAGCCCGCCAGCGCGAGCGCGGCGAGCGTCAGGATGAGTCGTTGCTTGTACATGGAGGAAGTCCTTTCCCCTGTGCCGTGGGTCGAAGCAGGAGTAAAAGTTTTACTGCAGTATATTTTTAGACTAGGCTCCCCACCGATACCTGTCAAGCCCGTCCCTGCCCGCTCTCAAATCTTTACAGAGCCCCGGCTCGGGAGGGTCGAGCGCCGGGTCGAGCACCCGAACGAGGGGTGCGCAATGTCCGCGATACCCGCGCGTTTAACGGACGCAAAATGAATCTTTTACAGTGAAGCTCGACCCTGGACGGAAAGGAGCTTCAGATGTTGCGAGTGGATGCCTTCTTCAACACGAGCGATTACCCCGGCCACCGGCCCCAGGTGGCTCCCCGCACGCAGCCCAAGGAGTCGAGCGTGACCTCCCAGCCGCTCAGCTTCGAAGAGGTGCTGCGGCAGGTCCAGCGCAACGCGCGCTAGGTGAGGAGGGTCGCGAGCGAGGAGCGCCCCGTCCGCTCGCGGAAGGCCCGCTGCTCCATGGCCGTCTGGAACGACCGGAGGTGCCGCAGCGGGATGTCATTCGTGGGCGCGCGCAGCACGGACCATTCGTCGCCCCGTTCGACGAGCAGGCCCGCCTCGCGGAAGATCGAAAGCGCCGTGAGGCCCATCAGGGGGTGTTCGTCGGCGATGCGCATGGCCAATTCGCGCAAGGGGGCCGCGGGCTCCTGGACGAGCGCGAAGTAGAACTCCTGTAGCCACCGCGGCGTGATGTCGGGCTCGACGGGTGCCTCGTCCCAGGCGAGCAGCAGGCGGGTCGCGCGACCTCTCAAGAGGGTCCAAGCCATCTCGTCGCAGGGTACGTCCACGCAGACGACCACCCCGGGGGCTGCGACCAGCCCCCTGGCCGGACCGGTGAAGCCCGCACCGCGCTCCCGCATGGCCTCCTGCAGGCGGGGATCCAGGTCCTCCTTGCGGCCCCGGTTGGCGTACACGGTCACCCTGGTCTCCGGCGGCAACTCCAAGATTAACCGATACGCGGCCTCGCCGCGATGGTCCTCGAGTTCGGCGATCGCCCGGCGGCTCGCCACGTCCAGGTCAATGGGCGCCGGGGCCTCGGCGGGCTCGATCCGCTGCCCCATGTATTGAAGCTCGCGCTGCCCCCGGAAGGTGTTGATCTGGGGCTGATACCAGAGGTGGACCCACCCCTTGCCATAGGTCTCGATGGGGTGTGGCTCCTCGGGGCTGGGACGCCAGACGATGACCTCCCGGACGTCCCGACCGTCGTCGATCTGGAGGGCCACCCGCTTGCCATTCTGGCGCTTGCCAAGCAGCCGGGCGTGGGTGAGGCCGAACACCGGAGCGGGGTTCTTCTGCCCGAAGGGCTCGAGCGCTTCCAGGTAGCCGAGCAGCGCCTCGTCCGCCTCACGGAAGGGCAGAAGGGCATCGAGCCAGACGATGTCCGCGGGCCGGCTCCAGCCCAGCTCCTCCACGTGCCGGTTCAGGGCCTTGCGCAACGGCACGAGTTCGGTCCCGAGCGCCGAGCATCCCGCGGCCTGGGCGTGTCCGCCGAAGCCCAAGAGGTGCTCGCGACAGGCATGCAGCGCCTCGTAGAGGTGCAGGCCCTCGGGGCTGCGGCCCGACCCCTTCCAGACGCCGTCGCCGTGGTCCGAGAAGAGCAGCACCGGGACCCGGTAGCGCTCCTTGATGCGGCCGGCGACGATCCCGGTCACGCCGTGGTGGTACCGCGCGTCGCCCAGCACCACGAAGGGTTCGGCATCCAGGTCCAGCTCGCGCTCGATGCGCGCCAGGATCTCCGCCTCGAGCTCCGCGTTCAGTTCCCGACGCTGGACGTTGATCTGGTCGAGGTCCTGGGCGTAGCGCAGGGCCTCGGCCGCATCATTGGTCGACAGCAACTTGAAGCCCACGTCCGGCGTCTCCAGGCGTCCGGCCGCGTTGAGGCGGGGGCCGAAGCGGAAGCCGATGTGCTGCGGCGAGAACTCGCTCCACGTGGTGCGGGTGATCTCGCCCAGGGCGCGCACGCCCGGCAGCATCTTGCCCGACCGCATGCGCTCGATGCCGGCCCATACCAGGGGCCGGTTGGGCCCGTTCAGGGGCACCATGTCCGCGACCGTGCCGATGGCCACCAGGTCGAGGAAGGTCTCCATGCGGGGGGTGAAGCCCCCCTCGAGCGCGAGGGTCAAGAGGTAGGCGACCCCGACGCCCGCGAGGTCCTTGAGGTGCGCGAACTCCACCTGCGGGTGCACGATCGAGTAGACGTTCGGCAGCTCCTCGGGGACCTGGTGGTGGTCGGTGACGATGAGGTCGATGCCGCACGCCTGGGCGGCCGCCGCGGCCGGGTGGGCCGAGATGCCGTTGTCGCAAGTGACAATGAGGGTCACGCCCTCGGCCGCCAGGCGCTCTACGGCAGCTGGCGTGACCCCGTAGCCGTCCTTGAAGCGATCGGGGAGGTAGGCGCGGGCGTTGGCCTTCATGCCCCGGGCCAGGTAGCGGTAGAGCAGCGTCGAGGAGGTCACGCCGTCGCAGTCATAGTCCCCGTAGATGACCATGGACTCCTGCCGGTCGACGGCCCGACGGATGCGGGCGATCGCCCGCTCCATGCCGTCGGTGGCGACGGGGCTCTTCAGGTAGTCGAGGGAGTCGCGGCTCGCGAGGAACGCGCGCGCCACCTCGGGGGTGGTATAGCCGCGCAGCCACATGAGGCGGGCGATCGCCCGGGGCATGCCGAGCGCCTGCGCGAGGCGGTCGACGTCGGCCTCATCGGCCGGTCTCACGAGCCAGGTCATGACACCTCCGGATCGAGCGTGAAGAGCGGCAGGGGCAACTGCTGCGCCGCCTGCGGCTCGGTGGGCGCGAGCGCCACCGGATGGCAGTAGGAGTCGAAGGGGCAGGTCGCGCAGACCTGGCGGTTCAGCGTGCGCGGAAAGGCCGGATCGTCCGCGAGCGTCTCGTCGAACGGTTCGAGGACGTCGCGGGCCAGGCCTGCGAAGATGGCGCGATCCGCGTCACAGCTCGCGCGATCGTACGCGAACTCCTCCGCTCGGCCGCGTTGCACGTCCCAGTAGGTCATGCGCACCCGCTCCGGGGAGATGGGCTGCCCCTGGTTGTAGACGGCCCCGGCCTCGGCCAGGGCGAAGCGGTACAGCCGGGTCTGGAAGCTCGTCTCGAGCTTGGCGCGGGAGGTCTTTCCCGTCTTCCAGTCCAGGATCTCCCAGGTCTCGCCGTCCGTCACCAGGCGGTCGAAGCGGACCATGAAGGGCGCGCCCTGGAAGGTGAAGTGCAGCGGGGCCTCGGTGAGGACGCGTCCCTTGGGTCGGGCGTGCGGAGAGGCATCGAACAGCCGCCAGAGCTGCGCCAGCTTCGGCAGCTGCTCGGCCTCGGCCGCGAGCACGCCCGTCACGTCCAGGCCCATGGCCTGTTGCTGCACCATGCGGTGAAACAGCTGACCGGTCCGGATGGCCCCCGTGGCGTCCGGATCCGTATCGGCAGGCTGCGGCCCTGGCCAGTAGCGGCTCGCCTTGTACTTGAGGGCGAACCGGCGCCGGCAGGCCTCGTAGTCGCCCAGGCTGTGCTGGCTGACCCGCGGGGTCTCCTGGGGCCGCTTCATGGCGCGCATCCTTTCGCAAGCTCCGCGACATGGAAGGGGGCCATCCGCTCGGGCCGGAAGCCGTAGGCCGAAAGCCGGAGGTGCTGCTCGGCCCGCGTGATGCCCACGTACAGGAGGCGCAGGCGCTCGGCGACGGCCACCTGCTGTGCCGCATGCTCGAGTGCCTCGAGCCTGGGGCGCACGGCGTCACGCGCGTGGATGATGGACCGCTCGGCGAGGAAGGCGTCGCGGTCCCAGATCTCGACCTCGTTGAGGGACCAGGGGAACCAGGTCTTGTCCCCGTAGTAGTATCCGAGGTTCGGGATCCAGACGGCTTCGTACTCAGCGCCCTTGGACTTGTGAAGCGTCAGGATCTCGATCTCTCCGGGCTTGGGCGGGGCGAGCTCCTGGGCGTTTCCCGAGAACGAGCGCTTCTCGGCGGTCACGGCGAGTTCATCGAGGGCCTGCTGGACCTGGCGGAGGGGATCGTCGAGGTCAATCCACTCGTCCCCCTCCTGGGTAGGCTGGAACGGCAAGCGGCCTTGCAGGTCCCGGGCCACCGCCGCGGCCTTGGAGGCGAGCACCTGGGCGCCCGGATCCGGGAGTAGTTCGCGCGCGATGGTCGGCAGTAGCTCGATGGGCGGCAGGTGCCGCGCGTCGAGCAGGGATCGCATGCGGCGGGCTACGAGCACCGCCAGGGCATAGTCGGCCTCCGAGAGGGAGGCCGGTCGGGCCGGAGGCAGACCATCGGGCGGATAGACCAGGGAGTCGACCACTCCGTGTCCTAGCAGGTGCTTTCTCAGGGCCTTGGGGTCGAGGAGGGCCTCCTTGCGGGCAGCTACCACGGCCTCCAGGAGGTCGAAGAAGGTTTCCGCCTGGCGCTGGGAGGGGATCGACAGGAAGGTGAGAGCGCGCTTGAGGACCGCGATGATGAGGCTGCCGCCGGACTTGGCCTGTTCGGGGGCGTAGACGGGCAGGTCCATGAGGCGGGCCGTCTCGGCGTAGGCCTCCCCCATGGTGCCCGAGTAGCAGAGGATGGCCAGCCGCGCATCCGGCTTCTGGTGGAGATAGGCGCGGACCTCGCCGAGGACGCCCTGGCGCTCCTCGTCCTTGTTCCCGTAGGTTCGCCAGGCGACCGAGCACTCCCTGGGATCGGGGTTGCGCTTGCCGGCGGTGGCCTCCTGGATGGCCACGGGATCGAAGGCCTGGCGCACCTCCGGGTCGGGGTGGCGGCGCGAGATGGCCACCAGCGTGTTCGCGAGCTCGAGAATGGGGCGACCGCTCCGGCTGCTCTCGGCCATGGTGACCCGCCGCCCTTCGGCCTCGCAGTCCTCGCAGAACTGCCGGAAGAAGCGCGGGTCATTGAAGGTGAAGCTGCTGGTGATGGCCTGGTTCGAGTCGCCCACCCGCACCAGGTTGCCGGCGCCCCCGTGCATTGGGTCCGTCAGCAGGGTGATGAGGCGGTTCTGGGCCGGTGTCGAATCCTGCGCCTCGTCCTCCATGACATAGCGGTAACGTTTTTGATACCAGGCCAGGAGCTCGGGATTGCTCTCCAGCAGGCGGATGGCTTGCTGGATCTGGTCGTCGTAGTCCACCGCGCGCCGAGCG